>CAYMNX010000324.1:0-5529 GCA_964391905.1 uncultured Rhizobiaceae bacterium | reverse complement strand
GGAAGCGCGTCTCCGCTCATCCCGAGAAGAGCGCGGCGGCGACCGCATCGGCGCCGTCGACGAGAAGCCCCGGCCAGGCGAAGAAGAACAGAATCACGAGCGATGCGAGCACGAGCACGAACTGCACCTCGCGTCCGATCGGCCGGTCGAAGGCGGCCGACGGCTCGTCGAAATACATGACCTTGACCACGCGCAGATAGTAGAAGGCGCCGACGACGCTCGTCAGCACGCCGATGACCGCGAGGCCATAGAGCCCGGCATCGATCGCGGCGAGGAAGACGTAGATCTTCGCGAAGAACCCGGCCAGCGGCGGAATGCCCGCCATCGAGAACATGAAGATGCCGAGCGCCAGGGCGAGGCCGGGCTGCGTTCGCGAGAGGCCGGCCAGATCGCTGATCGCCTCGACCGCCTTGCCTTCCCGCCGCATGCACAGGATGACGGCGAAGGTGCCCACATTCATGAAGAGGTAGATCCCGAGATAGACGATGATGCCGCGCACGCCGATGGTGCTGCCAGCGGCGAGGCCGATCAGCGCGTAGCCGACATGGCCGATCGAGCTATAGGCCATGAGCCGCTTGATGTTGCGCTGATTGATCGCGGCGAAGCTGCCCAACAGCATCGAGGCGACGGAGATGAACCAGATCACCTGGCGCCATTCCTCGATGAGCCCGCCGAAGGGGCCGATCATGACACGCACGAACAGCGCCATCGCCGCGATCTTCGGCGCGATCGAGAAGAACGCCGTCACGGGCGTCGGCGCACCCTCATAGACATCGGGCGTCCACATATGGAAGGGCACGGCCGAGACCTTGAAGGCGAGGCCGACGGCGATCAGCACGATGCCGATGACGAGGCCGATCGAGACCGGGCCGCCATCGGCGAAACTCTTGGCGAGCGTGTCGAAATTGGTCGTGCCGGCGAAGCCGTAGACCATCGAGGCGCCGTAGAGCAGCATGCCGGAAGCGAGCGCGCCCAAGACGAAATATTTGAGCCCGGCCTCGGTCGAGCGCGCCGAATCGCGCTGGAACGCAGCGACGACGTAGAGCGCGAGGCTCTGCAGCTCGAAGCCGACATAGAGCGCGATGAGATCGTTCGCCGAGATCATCATCATCATGCCGGTGGTCGCGAGCAGCACCAGCACCGGATATTCCGGCCGCGCGATCTTTTCATGCTCGTTGAAGCGCATCGCGATGATGATGGAGAGCGCCGATCCCATCAGCACCAGGATCTTCATCATCGCGCCGAAGCCGTCGGTCACGAACATGCCGTAGAGGCTCACCTGGCGCTCGACACCGTGGCTGTAGAGGGGAGCGACGACGAGGACGAGACCGACGACGAGCGCCAGAACCGCGAGCCAGGAAATCTCGCGCGTGGCCTTGTCGCCCTGGAAGACGCCGAGGACCAGCAGCACCATCGCGGCGCAGGCCATGAAGAATTCCGGCAAGGCGGGCAGGAAATCGGGAGCGGCGAAGTGAATCATGGGCGATCACCCCCACCCTTCTCTCCCCCTCCAAAGGGACGCGGATTTCTTTGCGCACCCCTTTCCCCTTGTGCGCTTGGGAGAGCGGTCGCCATCGCGACTCGATGGTCGCTCGCGCGCGATGCCTGAATGCTCTCGATCAGGTTCGAGATCGAGGGCTGGATCGGCTTCAGGAACGAGCCCGGATAGATGCCCATCCAGAGAACGACCGCGAGCATCGGCACGAACACGACGACCTCGCGCCAGTTGAGATCGAGCATGGTGCGGACGTCGTCGCGCGTAATCACGCCGAAGATGACCCGACGATAGAGGAAGAGCATATAGGCGGCGCCGAGGATCGTGCCGGTGGTGGCGAAGAACGCGACCCAGGTATTGACTTGGAAAGCGCCGATCAAGGAGAGGAGCTCGCCGACAAAGCCGCTGGTGCCGGGCAAGCCGATCGAGGCGAGCATGAACACCATGAAGACGAAGGCGTATTTCGGCATGTTGTTGACGAGGCCGCCATAGCGCGCGATCTCGCGGGTATGAAGCCGGTCATAGACGACGCCGACGCAGAGGAAGAGCGCGGCCGAGACGACGCCGTGGCTCAGCATCTGGATCATCGCGCCCTGGAGGCCCTCATTGGTCACGGTGAAGATCCCCAGGGTGACGATGCCCATATGCGCGACCGAGGAATAGGCGATGAGCTTCTTCATGTCCTCCTGGGCGAGCGCGACCAAGGAGGTGTAAATCACCGCGACCACGCTCAGCACATAGACGAGCGGCGTGAAGTATGCCGAGGCATCGGGGAACATCGGCAGCGAGAAGCGGATGAAGCCGTAGCCGCCCATCTTGAGGAGCACGCCGGCGAGGATGACCGAGCCCGCGGTCGGCGCCTCGACATGGGCGTCGGGCAGCCAGGTATGAACCGGCCACATCGGCACCTTCACCGCGAAGGAGGCGAAGAAGGCGAGCCAGAGCCAGGTCTGGAGCGAGGGCGGGAAGTTCGCATTGAGCGCCGCGACGATATCGGTCGAGCCGGTCTGGAAATAGATCGCCAGAATGGCGAGCAGCATCAACACGGAGCCGAGGAGCGTATAGAGGAAGAATTTGAACGCCGCGTAGACGCGCCGCGGCCCGCCCCAGACGCCGATGATGAGGAACATCGGGATGAGCACGCCCTCGAAGAACATGTAGAAGAGCACGAAATCGAGCGCGCAGAACATGCCGATCATCAGCGTCTCGAGGACGAGGAAGGCGATCATGTATTCCTTCACTCGCGCCGTGATCGAGGTCCAGCTCGCGACGACGCAGATGGGCGTCAGGAACGCCGAGAGCACGACGAAGAACAGAGAGATGCCGTCGATGCCCATCTGATAGGCGATGTTGAATTGCGGCAGCCACGGCGCCTGCTCGACGAATTGGAAGTCGGCGGTCGTCGGATCGAAGCCCGCCCAGATGATGAGCGCCAAGACGAGATCGACGAGCGAGGTCCAGAGCGCGATCCAGCGGGCGTTGCGCGCGACATCCGGCGCCTCGCCGCGCAAGATCAGGATCGCGAGAACGCCGACGAGCGGCAGAAAAGTGACGAGGGTGAGAAGCGGCCAGTTCTGCATCGCCGTCATCCGACCTGGAACAGGAGATACCAGGTGAGCAGCGCCACCACGCCGATCAGCATCGCGAAGGCGTAGTGATAGAGATAGCCCGTCTGCAGGCGGCTCGTCAGCACAGCGATGCCGCGCGTCGTCTCGGCGATGCCGTCGGGCCCGAGCCCATCGATCACCGCGCCGTCACCCTTCTTCCAGAGGCCGCGCCCGAGCCAGAAGGCCGGGCGTACGAAGAGGAAATCGTAGAGCTCGTCGAAATACCACTTGTTGAGAAGGAAGATATAAATCGGACGGAAACTCCGCGCGAACCAGACGGGGATCGCCGGCTGCCACACATAAGCCATCCATGCAATGAAGAAGCCGAGCAGGCCGACGATGAGCGGGAAAAGGCCGACCCAGGACGGCACCTCCTCTGCCCCGGCAAGCGTGTCGTGTCCTTGCAGCACGAGGATCGAATCGCGCCAGAAGGACTCATGACCCGCGCCGACGAAATAGTTATAGCCGAAGAAGCCCGCGAAGATCGCGCCCAGCGCCAGAACCACGAGCGGCCACAGCATCACCGGCGGCGATTCATGCGCATGATGCATCACCTCGTGATCGGCGCGCGCCTGGCCGTGAAAGGTCATGAAGAGAAGACGCCCCGAATAGAGCGCCGTCAGAAACGCGACGAGAACGCCGAGCCAATAGGCGTAATGGCCGACTCCCGTTCCTGCCGCCCAGGCCGCCTCGAGGATCACGTCTTTCGAGTAGAAGCCGGCAAAGCCGAAAACGCCGGGTATGCCGATCCCGGCGAGCGCCAAGCTGCCGATCCACATCAGGATGTAGGTATAGGGAATGAGATAATAGAGGCCGCCCATCTTGCGCATGTCCTGCTCGCCCGAGAGCGCATGGATCACCGAGCCCGCGCCGAGGAACAGGAGCGCCTTGAAGAAGGCATGGGTCATCAGATGGAACATCGCCGCGCCGTAGGCCGAGACGCCGGCGGCGAAGAACATGTAGCCCAATTGGCTGCAGGTCGAATAGGCGATGACGCGCTTGATGTCGTTCTGCACCATGCCGACGCTCGCCGCGAAGATCGCGGTCGTGGCGCCGATCACGACGACCACGGCAAGCGCCGTCGGCGAATATTCGAACAGCGGCGAGAGGCGCGCGACCATGAAGACGCCGGCCGTCACCATCGTCGCGGCATGGATCAGGGCGGAGACCGGGGTCGGGCCTTCCATCGCATCGGGGAGCCAGGTGTGGAGCCCGATCTGCGCCGATTTGCCCATGGCGCCGACGAAGAGCAGGAGACAGGTGACGGTGAGCGCCGGATAGGGATGGCCGAGGAAGTTCAGCGTGCCTTTTGCGATCTCGGCGGCGTTGCCGAACACCGCGTCGAACTGCAAGGAGCCGAAGAGATAGTAGACGGCGAAGATGCCGAGCGCGAAGCCGAAATCGCCGATGCGGTTGACGATGAAGGCCTTGATCGCAGCGGCATTGGCGCTCGGCCGGTCGTACCAGAAGCCGATCAGCAGGTAGGAAGCAAGGCCCACCCCTTCCCAGCCGAAGAAGAGCTGGAGGAAATTGTCGGACGTCACCAGCATCAGCATGAAGAAGGTGAAGATGCTGAGATAGGACATGAAGCGCGGGATCGAGTGATCATGCGCCATGTAGCCGACCGAATAGATATGCACCATGGCCGAGACGATGGTAACGACCGCCACCATGACCGCCGATAAGGTGTCGAAGCGCAGCGCCCAATCGACCTGGAGATCGCCGGTGCCGATCCACTGGAAAAGATCGACGATCCGGGTCTGGCCGTTGAGCGCGACGTCGATGTAAATAAAAATACCGAAGATCGCGGCCAGAACCAGGGCGGCACAGGTCACGAGCTGCGCGCCGCGGTCACCGATCCAGCGGCCGAAGAAGCCGGCGATGATGGAACCGATGAGCGGCAGGAAGACGGCGGCGACGGTCACGGGGAGCGCTCAGCCTTTCATCAGGTTGATGTCTTCGACCGCGATCGTGCCGCGGTTGCGGAAATAGACGACGAGGATCGCGAGCCCGATCGCGGCCTCGGCCGCGGCGACGGTCAGGACGAACATCGCGAAGACCTGGCCGACGAGATCGTGCAGGAACGAGGAGAAGGCGACGAAGTTGATGTTGACGGCGAGAAGCATCAGCTCGATCGACATCAGAATGATGATCACGTTCTTGCGGTTCAAAAAAATGCCGAAGATCCCGAGCGTGAAGAGGATCGCGGCGACCGTCAGATAGTGCGCAAGACCGATTTCGAGCATGTCAGACCCCCTGCCCCGGCCGAACCTTGACGACCTCGACCGCTTGGGCGCGTTGCCGCGACACTTGGAGCGCGATGTTCTGGCGGCGCACGCCGGGGCGGTGGCGCAAGGTCAGGACGATCGCGCCGATCATCGCGACGAGAAGGATGAGTCCCGCCGCCTGGAACGGATAGATAGAGCG
>CAYMNX010000323.1:0-4219 GCA_964391905.1 uncultured Rhizobiaceae bacterium | reverse complement strand
ATGGTGCGCGCCGGCAAGGTCACCCGCTCATTCGTCGGAATGATCTTGCCCGTGCCTTTCTCGACCTCATGCGTCAGCAGCGTGAGCGCGCTGGCATGGCCGAAGCGGTCGACCTCCACCGCCTCGGGCGCGAGGCATTCGGCGAAGCGAATGCCCTCTTCCATCGCCTTCGCCACTTCCTCGTGGTTGAGCGTATAGCTCGGCGCGTCGATGAGGCGGCGGCGATAGGCGATGGTGACGCCGCCCCAGCGATCGAGCAGCTTCAAGAGATTGGGCGCGCGGCCCTCGCGCGCCGCCGCCGCGCGCTCCTCGCGCAGCGCCTTCGCATGGGCGATGAACTCCGCGGCGACCTCGCGATCTTCCTCGCTCCAGGATGCGCGCACCGCCGCCTCGCCGCGCTCGGCGACGAGCGTCTCATAGCGCGCGAGGAATTTCTCGACCTGAACCGGGTAATAGGCGAGCGATTCCGTCGCCGTGTCGATCGCGGTGAGCCCGCCGCCGATGACGACGATCGGCAAGCGCACGGTCAAAGTGGCGAGGCTCGAATTCTTGGCGGCGCCGGTCAATTGCAGCGCCATCAGGAAATCCGAGGCTTGGCGCACGCCGCGCGCCAAGCCGTTCCTCATTGGCACGATGGTCGGCCGCCCCGCGCCGGCGCAGAGCGCGATATGGTCGAAGCCCATCGCGAAGGCGTCGTCGATCGTGATCGTGCCGCCGAAGCGCACGCCGCCATACATCGAGAATTGCGCCCGCCGCTCGAGCAGGAGGCGGATAACCTTCAAGAAATTCTTGTCCCAGCGCACGGTGATGCCGTATTCGGCAACGCCGCCGAAGCCCGCCATCACCCGATCGTCGAGCCCTTCCCACAATTCCTTCGCATCGCGAATGGGGCGGAAGCTCTTGCCGGCCAGTCCCGCCGGCAGCGGCTCGATCTTCAAGCCGTCGATGCCGACGACATGATGGCCGTCATTCATCAGATGATGCGCAAGGGTAAAGCCCGCCGGGCCGAGCCCCACGACGAGCACCTTATAGCCGGTCTCTTGCTTCGGCAGCGGACGCTTCAGGTCGAGCGGATTCCAGCGCGTCAGCAGCGAATAGATCTCGAAGCCCCAGGGCAGGCTCAGCACATCTTTAAGGGTGCGCGTCTCGACCTGCGGGATGTCGACCGGATCCTGCTTCTGATAGATGCAGGCCTTCATGCAGTCGTTGCAGATACGATGCCCGGTGCCGGCCATCATCGGATTGTCGATCGCGGCGATCGCCATCGCGCCAATCGAGAAGCCGCGCGCCTTCACCAGATTCATCTCGGAGATTTTCTCTTCGAGTGGGCAGCCATTGAGCGTGACGCCGAAGACGGTCGACTGGAAGGCGCCGGTCTTCTTGTCCTTGAGGCCCTTGGAGCAGCTGTCTTTGCCCTGGTTGTGGCACCAGATGCAGTAATTGGCGTGGTCGAGCGCGCCCACGAGATCGGTACCAGCATCGGTCAACGCGAAGCCCTCGCGATGACGGTGATGGCTCTCCGGCAGGTGCAGCATCGTGACGCCCTGCTCCACCTTCGTCGTCACCGGTACGAGGTGATGCATGTCGAGCCGATGCGGCACTTTGAAGAGCACGCCTTTGCCGTGACGCGCCTTGCCCTCGGGCGCATGCGTCGCCCAGGCGGCATAGCGCGCGGCCTCGTCGAGCGCCTCGGCATGCTGAGCCTCGTTGTCGAGCCAGCGCGCGACGTGCCGGGCAAAGCTCATCTCGGTAAATTTCTCGCCGAAACGCTGCTCAAGCGCCTTGGCGAGCGCGGGCCCGTCGATCGCTGAAGCTGCGTCCGGCGTGACACCTTTGGTGGCACGCCGCTGAACAAACAACCGCTTCACCGTGTAGAGCGGCGTCAGCGCGTTGTGCTTTTCCTGCAACGCGCGCGCGTCAGCGCCAATGCCAAAAAGCGCGGCGACGAAATCCTCGAGATGCGGCGCGAGATCGACGATCAGATCGGACTGGTCCTTCGCGGCCAGCGCCTCGGGCGCGCTGCGCGCCGTTGCCAGCCGGTTGAAGAGCCCGACATCCGCGGCCTTCAGATGCTCCATGAAAGCGGCGTCGAGGCGCACGAGGCCCTCGCGGCGATAGAGATCCGCAAATTGAAGGCCATGCTGCAGCGCCAAATCCGTCATTGTTCTCCACCACCACGCGACCCGAAGGACCGCGTCTATTTCCTTAATTTTCCTGGGGAATTTCGTTATTACCCGAGGCGGCGACTGTAATACTCAACCCCGCCCTGCCTGCCAAGATGACAGTTTGTCCCGCGGGGCAAAGGGCGTCCGCGGATGTTGTTTTGCCACGCAAAATTGGCTTCGTTCGGTAATTTTTAGAATCGCCGGGCCGAAAACTCGACCGCTTACAGCGTACGCTCAAGCCTCATATGAGCAGCTTCACCGGATTTTCAAGCGAAAACGAGCGCGATCCTTGCGGTCAAACCCACCAGGTGAAACCGAGCATCAGCCTGCGGAATTCGCGCTCGAGCCAGTCGATCTCGCCCCGGCCGCGCCGGACTTATCCAGATGCGAGATCGGCGCTAACGGACGCTCCCCTCCTTGCTCGATGAGGGAATCCGTTCGTTCATTTGGTTGAGCGTCTCAAGCGCCGCTTCCATCGCATCCGGCCTCACGCTGATCGAGCCGGTGAAGGGATGGTCGATGGCGACGACGATGAACAATCCCATGAAAGTAACGGCGGCAAGCATGCCGCTCATCGCCGACTGCGCGCGAACACTGTGGCTGCCGAAAAAGAAGGTGAAGGTCAGCGTGACGAACGCGCCAGCAACAAGCGCGAACCAGAGCACGCTTGGAACGACTCCCGCTGCCAACATCAGCCGCGTGCGGCGTCCCTGGGTGGCGTTGTCGAGCTCGGTGAGGATCGCGCCCATGATGGTCGCCTGACGCGGTGAACCGAGATAGGCGGTCGGCGCCGGCATGTTCGCATCGACCGTAAGCACCGATCGATAAAGCGCATGAAGCGCCTGATCGACTTGCGGACTCATTTTGGCCTTTGCCATGGCCGGCCAGTCCTCGGCGATGACCGCGCGCGCGTAGTCGGAGAGGCGCTGTTTCACGACGCTCGCCGGCGTCGTTTCCAAGCCGTCCAAGAGCCGCGCGATCGAGACGATCGCCGCTGCTTCCTGAACTGTCGCCGCTTCCGCATCGCGGTATTTCTCCCATACGACGATCACCGCGAAACCGAGCATGACCGCATACATGACGCCGAGCACCGCGAATTTGAATCCGGCGACTTCGTTATTGAGCTTGAGGTTCTCTAAAGTAACCGCGCGCCGCACAAGCACGGGCCCGAACACCGCGGCGAGCGACGGAATGACGACAACGACGAGGGCGGTGAGCCAAAGTGGCAGCGAGGAAAGGAAAAGTGACACGCCAGCTCCTATTATGATTTGCGTTTGGCTTGTCCTGCTGATTCGAAAACGTGCCTGCCGGGACGATAGCTCAATAGCCGAGCGCGCAGCCATCCTTGCGCGGATCGGAACCGCCGATGAGGCAGCCGCGCGCATGGTCGATCCAGATCGCCTGGCAGCCGCCCAGCGCCCCGGTGCGCATCACGCGATGACCGCGCCGCCCGAGATCGCGTGCGATCTCCTCGGGAACCGTGGGCTCGAGCCCCAGAATACCGTCGAAGGCGAAGCTGCGCGGCGCCTCGGCCGCCGCTTGCGGATCGAGCCCCAGATCGAGCATCTGCATCAGGATGTGCGCATGGCCGATCGATTGGAAATGGCCGCCCATCACACCGAACGGCATCACCACCCGATCCTCGCGCATCAGCATCGCCGGGATGATCGTATGCATCGGGCGCTTTCCCGGCTCGATGCGGTTGGGATGTGATGGATCGAGGCGGAAGCTGGTGCCGCGGCCGTGCAGCAGCACGCCGCATTCGGGCACGAGGATGCCGGAGCCGAAATCCTGAAACAGCGAGTTGATGAAGGAGATCGCATTGCCGTCGCGATCGACGATCGCGAAATAGACCGTGTCCTTATGCGGGACTTCGTCCCAGAGGACCGGATCGCTCACGCGATCGCGCCGGATGTGTTGCCGCACGGTTTCGGCGTAGCCGTCGGAGAGATAACGCGCAACGTCGACCGTACCGAAGCGCGGATCGCAAAAATGCGCATCGCGCTCGCGATAAGCAGCCTTTGCTGCCTCGGCCAAGAGATGAATGCGATCGG
>CAYMNX010000322.1:0-9410 GCA_964391905.1 uncultured Rhizobiaceae bacterium | reverse complement strand
TCGACGGCGGCGCGGTCGTACAGCGCGGCGGGGCATTGTCGATAGTGCGCGCAAGGACGAAACGGGTGCTGCCCCGGGCCCCCTAAGGTCGGTGCCGGCCGAGCGGGGAGAATCAGGACATTAACCAACAGGCAGGGGCCTTACGGCCTGGGATATTAAAGAAATAAACACAAAATCCACTGAGAATCGCCAGGACTGGTGACGCATGCATTTCCCTCTTTACGTATTTTTGTCGGAAACGTCCCTTGGCGCTTTCACGGCTTCACTCATCGTCGGGCTCTTTGCCGCCTTCTTCTGGACAGCGCTGGCGGACCGATATGGACAGCGGGATAGGCTGGTACGGGTCGAGACCATAGCCGCATCGAGCCATGGTCCGTGGGACCGTGCGTTCCATCTATTCATCTATTCCCTGGCCGTCATCGCCAGCATCATGTGGGCTTTGCTCGCCGTCATCGCCCTTATCGCGTGGCTCGTCGCCCTGGCGCGCTTTGGCCTCACCTGCAATACGCTCGCCTGGGTGTCGGCCCAGCCTTGGTTTATAGCCCCCACCGTTTTGACGGGATTGTTTCTCTATGGTCTTCGGCGCGATCACCCGCTGCGGTTCGGACTCGCCGAGGCCCTCCTATCGCTCGCGGCGATGTGGATCGTGATCTCCAGCCAAATGGAATACGTCACGCGGATCCTGTCGCTTCTTGGTTGCCTCTGTGTTTTCGTTGGCGCCGCGAGCAGCATCGACAAGGGTTTGAGCGATAGGCGGATATCGCTGCGGTCCATCTGCACGCATTTCGTCGTCGCGCTTCTCGATGAACTTTTCCCGCCATCCCGTCGATCGTCCAGCACATCGATCCTGACGCTTCGCGTCGTGAGCGCCGGCACATCGGGAAAAGCTGCGATGAGGATGACCGGCAGGCGGAACGAAGATAGCGACTAATCCTCAATGAAGCCGCAATCGTCCCCGCCGACACCAGCGTTTCCGGTAACAGGCCTGCGACTGCAGCGCAGTAAACGACAAGTTGTAGCAAGCGCGATCAAGTCAAGAGAACCAGCCTAGCCCTATAGTTTTGCTTGTCCGCCCGTGGTCAAAGCGGCGTGTTGGTGTTGTGAGAGGGCAGGGAAGGTGTGCTTCGGCTAGCCGCCCGAAAGAACGCAGCGAGGCGCCGCCTGTCCGTTTGTCCTAAATCCGAGCAATGTTTTGCGTCGCCATAGCGGGCACCGGCGCTGTTACGGCAAGTCGGCCCTGATGATTCCATGACTGACCAGCCTGCCTCTCCCATGCAACCCGTGGCGCGCGCTGCCGATAGGGAGGAGGCGCCGCCGCGGACCGCGACGTCTCCACATCGCGCCTTCCCATGGTTCGACATCGGTCTACGCGCCTTCATTCTGCTCTTGATCGGCGGGCTCATCGTCATCGTCGCACGCGAATGGAATTGGTGGGTAGGCTCGGCGGTGGAACAGACCACCGATGATGCCTATCTCCAAGCCGACCTGACCCCGCTCGCCGCCAAAGTCTCGGGCTATGTTCGCCGCGTGGCGGTGGGGGATTTCCAAAAGGTCAAAGCCGGCGACCTGCTGGTCGAGATCGTCGATGACGACTACCGGGCTCAGCTCGAGCAGAGCGAGGCGAATGTCGCCGCCGCTGAGGCCGCGATCGGCAACATCGAGCAGCAGAAGCTGCTCCAACAGACGCTGATAAAACAAGCCGAAGCAACGATAGCCGCAAGCGAGGCGGATCTGACCCGCTATCATCTCGAGTCCGTACGGCAACAGGCGCTGTTGACCAAGGGTCTCGCAGGGACGCGCCAGCTCACCGAGCAGGCGGTTGACAACGAAAAACACGCTGCGGCTGTTCTCGCCCTCAATCAAGCGCAGCTCCAGCAACAGCGTCAGCAGCTTACAGTACTGGACAGCCAGGAGCGGCAGGCGCAAGCGACGCTCAAAGCCCAGCAAGCGGCGCGCGATCTTGCGAAGATCAATCTCAGCTACACCCGCATCACATCGCCGGCCGACGGCATGGTCGGCCAGCGCCTGGTTCGACCCGGCCAATATCTCAACGTCGGGACGCAGGTGATCTCGGTCGTGCCGCTGCCCAAGATTTGGGTCATCGCGAATTATAAGGAAACGCAAATGACGCGGGTTCGCACCGGACAAGCGGCGCGGGTCACCGTCGATGCGTTTCCCGGCACGGTGCTGCACGGCCATGTCGATAGCTGGTCGCCCGCCTCGGGTGCGCAGTTCTCTCTTCTACCGCCCGACAATGCCACCGGAAATTTTACCAAAGTGGTGCAGCGAATCCCGGTCAAGATCGTGCTCGACCCCGATCCGAGCCTCGCCGAATTGTTGCGGCCTGGCATGTCGGTGATCGCCACGATCGACACCGCATCGAACCCCCCCGCGACAGGCGGTATTTCGGAGGTTGCGAAGTGAGTATGCTGCAGCGGCTTGTAGGGGTCCTGCGTCGACGAATCGCCTTGCCTGTTGGGCACGGGCCGTTCGGCACACCCCACCCGTCAGGCACTCACGCAGCGCAGCCCCAGCCCATTGTCTCCTCGCGCCCCTTCATCGGCGTGCTTGCGGTGCTGCTCGGCTCGATCATTTCGACGCTCGACAGTCGCATCACGACCTTTGGTCTTGCCGATGTTCGTGGCGCGGTCCATGCCGGTTTCGACGAGGGGGCGTGGATCACGACTGCCGTGACCGTCGGCCAGATGCTGATCGGACCATTGTCGGTCTGGCTCGGCGCCGTATTCGGCGTCCGCCGCGTGTTGATGATTGGCGCGACCGTCTTCGCTATCTCGAACTTCCTTCTACCCTTCTCGCCCAATCTTGCCGCCGTGCTTGCGTTTCAAACGATCAGCGGCCTCGCCTCGGGCACATTCATCCCGCTCACTATCGGCTTTGTCGCGCTCAATCTGCCGCCGCGCCTGGTCGTGTACGGCATTGCGGCTTATGCGATGAATCTCGAGTTGTCGCTCAACATCGCGGCATCGATCGAAGGCTGGTTCAGCGATAACTGGTCGTGGCATTGGATTTTCTGGGACACGGCGCTGCTCGCGCCGTTCATGATCCTTTGCATCCATTTCGGCATGCCGCGCCAGCCCGTCAATCGCGCCCTGCTCAAGAGCGCCGACTGGGGAGGGATCCTTTATGCGAGCATCGGCTTCAGTATGCTCTATGCGGGGCTCGACCAAGGCAATCGGCTTGATTGGCTCAATTCCGGCTTGGTCACGGCGTTGCTGCTCGGCGGCGGGCTGCTGGTCGTCGCGTTCGTCATGAACGAGCTCAGCAGGGATCGGCCGTGGATCGACTTATGCTATGCGGCGAGCGGCAACATCCCGCTCCTCGTTCTTCTCCTCACCTTTTTTCGCTTCGTCATCCTCTCCACTTCCTACATCATTCCACAGTATCTGACGACGGTTCAAAATTATCGTGCGATCGAGGTCGGCAGCGTGCTGATCTGGATCGCGCTGCCGCAGTTTCTGCTTGGGCCGACCGTGGCGACGATCCTGCGCTTCATCGATGCGCGGTTTCTGCTTGCGCTCGGCTTCGCGCTGATCGGCGGTGCCTGTTTCATGGCTGGCGAGCTTACCGGTGCCTGGGTGGGGGGCGACTTCCTGCCCTCGCAGATCGTGCAAGCGGTGGGGCAATCAATTGGGCTCACGTCGCTGATTTGGTTTTTTCTGCGGCATTTTCAGCCGAGCCAGGCCCTTACCTTCGGCGTGGTGCTGCAGACAGCGCGGCTCTTCGGCGCTGAGCTCGGCTCGGCTTTCATACAGACATTTCTGCGCGTGCGTGAACAAGTCTATTCGAATCTGATCGGTCTTCATGTCACGATCGGCGCGCCGCTTACCGACCAGCGGCTACAGGACCTGACGCACGCCGTGATGGAACGCTCCGTCGGGCAGGCGGAAGCAACCGCGCGTGCGACGGCCCTTCTTGCCCGCGCGGTGCAGGGGCAGGCCTATGTGCTGTCCTATATCGACGGCTTCATGGTCGTCGGGTTCGGCGTCATCGGGGTCCTGGTGGTGATGCTGCTCTTACGCGAGCCGCCGCAATCCAATCCGAATCCGGCTCAAGCTGCGTTCTTGCGCGCAGCGCCTCCACCGGCAGCAAAACCCAGGCTTTCGCTATGATTGAAGCGGCGCGAGAGCGGGCGATCCAGCGTTTCGCAGCAGCGCCGTTGCTGCTTGGTCATAGAGCCATCGCTCGGCGCGGTCGTAACTCCACCCATTCTCGTTATGCAGGGTAACAAATCCCGAATAGCCGAAGTAGAACCACAGCACATCGAGTGCCTGCTTCGCGTCGAGCCCGTCCCGCAAGGCTCCGAGCCGCGCCAGGTGATGGCTGATGGGCACGAAGGCCTGACGGTAGCGCGTTGTTGCAGCGGCCAAGCTTTCGGCCACGGCCTGGTCGTGCGGCGCGGTGACGCGCATGACGCGAGTGATGTCGCCATATTCCTCACCGATACGCCGGCAGTTGGCCGCGACTTGGCGAAGAATGGCGGCCGGGTATTGCATTTTCTCGGCGTCCTCGACCATCGCCGCAATGATCGGGTTGGTGGTCCAGGCGTCGACCAGTGTGCGCAGCAGGCCCTGCTTGCCGCCCGACACGGCATAGACCGTCGCCGGAGCGACGCGAGCCAACGCGGCGATCTCTTCGACCCGCGTGGAGAAACAGCCGCCGTCGCTGAACAGCCGCAGCGCCGCTTTCACGATCGCCTGTCGCGTTGTCTCGGCATATTCCTCCCGCCGGCTCATACTATTGGGCCGGTTTTTCGCTTTTGTCACGATATTGCCCTACCGACACAAACTCTGCTGGATAGAGTAAGACTCTACTCAACAAGTCAAGGCTCGGTGATGAGCTTGCCGGGATTCTTGAAAGCGAGAATTCGGTGTGCGCGGGCGATGATAAAACCTAGGCCGCGGTTCGGCGGGATACGGTTGCGCGCCTGTCGACCACTCGGATTCCCTCGCGCCCGCTCTGATAGCTTCGGCAATGGATCGTGATGCCGCCAACCCCGTCAGCGGCGAACGCCGGCTGACGCGTGTGGAAGGCGAAAGCTCGACGGGAGAACAGAGCCAGACCGCGCGCATTCTTCTCGTCGAAGACGATACCACCATGCAGCACATGGTCGCGAATTATCTCGAAGACCATAACATGGCGGTCGTTTCGGCCTGGCGGCGAGACGATGTGCTGAGGCATCTCGCGACCGGCGAACCCAATTTGGTAATCCTCGATTTGCGTCTCGGCCAAGAGGATGGTCTCGACTTGCTGCGCAAGATACGGTCGCGGAGCGATGTTCCGGTCATCGTTACGACGGGTCATCGTCGCGACGAGGTCGACCGCGTGGTGGGATTGGAACTCGGCGCCGACGACTATGTGACGAAACCATTCGGCCTGCGCGAGCTCCTCGCGCGCATCCGAGCCGTCCTGCGACGCCGTGAAACCGGACGCGCGATGCCGCCGCAAGAAACCGAACGCGGCCGGCTTCGTTTCGGCGGCTGGCAGCTCGAACGACGTGCGCGCCGGCTTACCGATCCAAACGGCATCCCGGTCGCGCTGACCAAGGGAGAGTATGCATTGCTGCTCGCGTTCCTCGCGGCCCCGCAGCGGCCACTCACCCGCGAGTATCTCCTGCAGGCGACGCGCATTCACGATGACGTCTTCGATCGCAGCATCGACGTACAGGTATTGCGACTGAGGCGCAAGCTCGAAGCGGACCCGAGCATGCCGGGTGTCATCAAGACAGAACGCGGCGTCGGCTATGTCTTTGCCTTGCCCGTCGAATCGCTCTGACGGGCTCCCGCCGAGGAAAGCTCCGGGCTACGCCTTTTGCTACAACGGTAACCTTATTCTCGGGCGCCGCAATTCTGCGGCAATATGCAAGCCGCAAGCTCTCTTCAGTCAAAGATATGGGAGAGCTCGATGAAGCCCAAAGATCAGTCGCTTCTTGATTCGTCCGCTGTTCTTGTCTTCCCGGCGGCCGAATTGCCGGAACTTCCGGAAGGCGCCGATGGATGTTGTGATGCGGCGACACGCCGCGGTTCCGGCCTTCGAGATCCTTGTTCCGACTCACCGCGACAAATCGATGGACCTGCCGTCCTTCGCCAAGCCGAAGATCAAGGCGCTGAAGCGGTGCGCAAAAGTGGTGCCTGGTGGCGCCCACTTTTCGCGGCGATGTCCTGGCTTTGGGCCGAGCTTATCGACGGCTTTGCCCGTTACGGAAGTGCGATGCATCCCGGTTTCTTCTTCCTTCTGAGCGAGCATGTCTACTACCACGAAATCGCGGAGCGCTCGCGATCCGTCGCGGATACCGACGATCGACGATCAAACGAGCTCCCTTCTTCAGGGGTGCGCCGTGGTCCATCGTGACCCGGCGCTTGATGCGGCGCACGCAAGGATCGAGGTTGCCGCTCGCCCGACCAGTAACAACATGAGCGAAGATTGAGCTGTGCGGGCGATCTCTTGTCCTCAAATGGTTGTGAGTTTTTTGTTTTTTGGCAAAAGCGTCGTTGCGAGCAGATCGATCTTGCGCGCCGTCTTGCGATCGTCCCACCGGATAGCACTGGCGTGCCTCGGAGCGCTGCTTCTTGCGAGCGATGCGCCCGCGCAAGGCATGAATAGTCGAGCTTCGCTGTCGTGGTTACCGATTGATCAGGCACCAATTACGCCAATTCCCCAGCCTCCCCCCGCCGACCCGTTGAAGCTCGCGCTCGGCGAGCGTCTTTTCAGCGATCGACGGCTGTCCGGGGATGGGACGCGGGCATGTTCTTCCTGCCACGACATCCGCAGCAACGGCGCCGACACCAATCAGCACGATACGGCGCCCGATGGCTCCGCATTGGCTTTCAACACGATCACGGTTTTTAACGCGGCGCTCAGCTTTCGCTTCAACTGGGAAGGCAAGTTCCGGAGCCTCGAAGCGCAGGCAGAGGCATCGTTGGAGAGTCCCGACATCATGGCAGCAACCATCGATGAGGTCATCACTAGGCTGAGCGCGGATCCCGAGATCGTGGCGCAGTTCGGCGAAGCTTATGGTACGGGACCGGACCGCGTGGGGCTGCTGGATGCTATCGCGACTTATGAGCGATCGCTCTTGACCCCCGGCAGCCGATTCGACCTTTGGCTCAACGGCGATACCACGGCGCTCTCCGCCGAGGAGCAAAACGGCTCTCAACTGTTCCGCGCGCTCGGATGCATCTCCTGCCATCAGGGTGTGAATATCGGCGGCAATCTTTTCGAGCGCCGAGGCATCTTTCATCCGCTCACCACAACGAAGCCCAAGCTGTTACGTGTGCCGAGCCTGCGCAACGTCGCTACGACGGCTCCCTATTTCCACGACGGGAGCGCTACGACACTGACGGAAGCGGTCCGCAAGATGGCGTATGCGCAGCTCGACCGAACGCTCACCGACCAGGAGATCGAATCGGTCGTTGCCTTCTTGAAGACATTGACCGGATCATACCATGGCCACCCCGTCGCGATGGTGTCGCCGTGAGGATAACCGCAGCCGCAGCCGCGGTGCTGCTTCTCGTCCTCCTGCTCACCTGGTTCCTCTTGCGCGGGCTGAACTTGGATTCGCATCTCTCGGACCGCGCTCTCGAAGCGTTCAACAGTTTTTCGATGCTCGAAGCTGCGCTGCAGCGCGACGTTCTGAGCGCACGCGCGGGTATGCTGCACAACTACGATCCTCTAGTACAGAAGACCAAACAGTTGAACGAAGCGCTCGGGCGGCTCAACGAACTTGCCGCGGCCTATACGCATGACACGATCTCGACCAACGACCTCGCAGATTCAGTTGCCAGGCAGGAAGAACTGATCGAACAATTCAAGACCGACAATGCACTGCTGCAGAACTCACTCGCTTATTTCGGATTCCTGAGCACGCGCCTCTGCGCATCGCATCAGGCCGACCCTCTGGCTCCCGCCATCAGCTCTCTCGCCGCCAGCATTCTGCATCTCACGTTGGATATGTCGCCGGCGACGGGGCACGAGGTCGATGAGCGAATCAAGAAGATCGCAGCACAGGCCCCGCAATCGGATGCCGCTTCGGTCCAAGCGCTGCTCGCGCATGCTCGCAAGCTGCTCGAGCTTCTTCCCGCGACCGACGGCGTATTGAAATCTCTGCTCTCTCTGCCGATCGGCAGCCAACAGGCGGCGATTCGAACGATGATCGTGGAACACCACGACGCCGCAAGACTGACGGCGCGCCGCTTCCGAATTCTCCTCTATGCCACGGCGGTGGTGTTGCTCGGACTTCTCGCTCATCTGGCCCTGATGTTGCGGGACCGCGCGCGCGCATTGCGACGCCGCGCAGCGTTCGAGCATGTGATCGCCAGAATATCGATGCGCTTCATCAACGCGCCGTCGAGCGAAGCCGATGCGCAAATCGACTGGGCTCTCGTCCAGATGGCCGAATGTGTCGGTGCCGACCGCGCTTACTACCTGACCTTTGGCAGCTCGAGCCGAGTTTACACCTGGTCCCGGCGCGGCACGAGCTTTCCGACGGGCTGGCCCGATCATGTTTTGACGCTCGCTGCCAAGTTTGGCACCGGCGAAGAAGGGCTCGTTCATCTTTCAGACGTGAAACGTTTGCCGGCCGGCAGCGACCGCGAGGCTTGCGTCGCCATGGGTCTCCGCGGTTGGGCCTGCGCCTCGCGGGTCGCCGGAAATGGCGTCACTCACCTTCTCGGCTTCGATGCGGTGCATCACCCTTGCCACATTACGCAAGCCGGTGAGCTCGGCCTGCTACGCATGGCGCTCGATACCATGATTCATGCGATCGAGCGCGAAAGCCTCACGCGAGAACGCGGGCGCCTGGAGGCCCAACTGCAGCAAGCGCGACGCATGGAGACCGTGGGTGCTCTCACCAGTGGAATTGCTCACAATTTTAACAACATCGTCGGAGCAATCCTCGGCTACACCGAGATTGCAGAGACGCAACACGCGGCCCATGGAGCGCTCGATCGCACGCTCGGCGAAATTCGTCAAGCGGGAGAGCGCGCCCGCGATCTGGTCGAACATATCCTCGCCTTTGGCCGCCGGAGCAAGGCACGACACGTCTCGGTGAGCGCGTCGCATTTGATTGCCGAGGCAGCTTCGCTGCTCAGCGTTTCGCTGCCGCCGGGGATCGATCTTGTTATTGGCGGCGTGCCAGGAGAAGCGATCGTCTCCGGCGAACCGGAGCAACTGCAGCAGGTGATCATCAATTGCTGCAAGAACGCCGCCGATGCGATGGATAATGTCGGGCAAGTCGGAATCGATGTGGACGTGTTCGACCTTGCCGGGAGGCGCTCTCTCACCCATGGCGAACTAACCAAAGGCCGTTATGTCCGCATTGCCGTGACCGATAGAGGCCGCGGTATGGACGAGGCAACCATGGCGCGCCTCTTCGAGCCGTTCTTTACGACGCG
>CAYMNX010000321.1:0-9947 GCA_964391905.1 uncultured Rhizobiaceae bacterium | reverse complement strand
CAGCGAGCCGCCCGCCGGCTGCACGTCGACATCGAGCCCCTCCTGTTGCCAATAGCCGAGAATAATCGGCAAGGTGAACTCGGCGTAGGTCGCGTCGAGAACGCCGGTCGCGACCATCAAGCGTACCTTTTGCAGTGGCTTGGTCTCGGCGTGCAGCGGCGCCCCCATACCAAAAAGGAGCGATACCATGACGAGGCAAGAGAAGAGGCCGCGTCCAATGCCCACACACGCAATATCCTTCATGTCCGCTCCCATTTCCTGACGATGGCGGTTGAGTTGGTGGCGTCCTTGCGCCGGTTGTCTTATTTCAGGCACCGGTGATCCGTTCGCCGGCAATGTCGACCCAGAAGACGACTCGGCGCTGCAGGCTGCTGATGACGTAATGGACGCCGACGCCCATCAGCGACAGCACGATCAGCACGGCAAAGGTCGCGGCGATGTCGAAATTGAAGTCCTTTTGCAGGATGAGATAGCCGAGGCCCGATTTCGAGCCGACAAATTCGCCGACGATTGCGCCGATGACCGAGAGCACGATCGCAACGTCAAGACCGACGAAGATATAAGGGAGGGCCTGAGGCAGCCGGACGTGGCGAAACACCTGCCAGCGCGTCGCCGTATAGGTGACCATCATATCGATTTGATCCTGCGGCGCAGCGCGCAATCCCATGATCGCGTTGGCAAGCAGCGGGAAGAAAGCGATGGTCGCGGTGATGATGATCTTGGAAGTCACGCCATAGCCGAACCAGATGACGATGATCGGCGCGATAGCGACCTTCGGCACGGTCTGAAACGCGACGACGTAAGGGTAGAACAGCCGCTCCGCCAAAGGCGAGAGGGCGATGCCGAAGCCCAGCAGCAGACCGCCGAGCGAGCCGAGGAAAAACCCGGACAGCACCTCGAACAAGGTGACGGCAAAATGCCACGGCAGCTCGCCGCCCGGGAAACTCGTCCAGAACGCCCGCACCACCGCGCTCGGCGGCGGCAGCACGATGATCGGAATCGCGAAGTAGCGCACGGCGCCTTCCCAAATCCCGATGAAGGCAAGGAAGGTCAGCACCGGCACGAGCGGATTGCCGATTTTGAAGGTAAAGAGATGACGCAGCGCTGCCTTCATTCGTCGAGAATGCTTTCGCTTTTGAAATGGCGGCGGATTGCCGCGACATGACGGCCGAATTCGGGCGTGTTGTGCATCGCGAGCCGGCGCGGGCGCGGTAGGTCGACCTTGATGATCTCGACGATGCGCCCCGGCCGCGGCGTCATCACGACGACGCGATCGGCAAGGTAGACCGCCTCGGGGATGCTATGGGTGACAAGCAGGACGGTCTTGCCGCTGGCGCGCCAGATCCGTTGCAGCTCTTCGTTCATGGTCTCGCGCGTCATTGCATCGAGCGCGCCGAAGGGCTCGTCCATGAGGAGGAAGGGCGGATCGTGGATGAGGGCGCGACAGATCCCGACGCGCTGCTGCATGCCGCCCGAGAGCTCGCTCGGATATTTCTTCTCGAATCCGGCAAGGCCGACCATTGCAAGGAGATCGCGTGCCCGCTTCGTCGAGGCCTCGCGATCACGGCGCTGAATCTGCACCGGCACCATCACATTCTCGATCACGGTGCGCCAGGGCAGCAACACCGGCGCTTGGAACACCACCCCGATGTCGCGACTCGGGCCCACCATCGGCTGCCGCGCGATGGCAATCTCGCCCGCGGAGCGGGCGAGGACACCCGAGAGGATGCGCAGCAAAGTCGTCTTGCCGCAGCCGCTCGGCCCGACGATGCTGAGGAACTCGCCTTCGGCAACGTCGAGATCGATATCCTTCAGCGCGTGAATCGCCTCGCCGTCGCGGCCCTTGTAGATTTTTTGCAGCCCAGAGATCCGGACAAGGCTCGACCGTTCTGCGCTTGCGCCCGACGGGGCGCGCGTTGGCACGACATTCATGCGCATCGGCCACATCGCCGCGCCGGCACGAAAGACGCTCCTGACGGCCACCCTGATTGCTGCTGGCGAGTCATCCAGCTTCAGTTTGGAGCGTGGCGCGGGCCCGTACTTGCTCGGCGCGGCCCATTTTCTTGGATTGCCATCGGCGCACGTCCGCCTGATTTCTGGGCACCTGCTCATGGGCGATAGGCAGCAGCTGCGCCGATCTCGCGAACGGCAACAAATCGTCGCCCCAGGGCCAAGACCCGAGCGATGCCGCCGGTACCATTGCCATGGCCCTGAGACGAGGAGGCCAGATGGCGCGCGAAAGCTTCGACTACATCATCGTCGGCGCGGGATCGGCGGGGTGCATCCTCGCCAATCGGCTGACCGAGGCGCCGGACGTCCGCGTGCTATTGCTCGAAGCGGGCGGCGTCGATCGCAACCCTCTGATCCATATCCCGATCGGCTTCGGGAAGCTGCATCAATATCGGATGCATGACTGGGGCTATGAATCGGAGCCAGAGCCGGCCCTTGACAACCGCCGGATTTACTCGCCGCGCGGCAAGGTTCTCGGCGGGTCTTCCTCTGTCAACGTCATGACCTATACGCGCGGCGACCGTCATGATTACGATCGCTGGTCGCGCAACGGCGCGACCGGCTGGTCCTATGCCGAGGTGCTGCCCTATTTCAAGCGCAGCGAGACTGCCCAGGATGGCGAAAGCGCGGTACGCGGCGGCGCTGGCCCGATCGGCGTGAGCTGGACGCGAGCGACCGATCCGATCTGTGCCGCCTGGATCGAGGCGGCAACAAAGCTCGGCTTTCCTCACAATCCCGACACGTCGGGCGGTAGCTGCGAAGGTTTCGGGCGCACGCAATATACGATCCGCAACGGCAGGCGCTCCTCCGCCGCCACGGCTTATCTGAAGCCTGCTCGCGCGAGGCCCAATCTGACGATCCGCACCGGAGCGCGCGCAACACGGGTCGCGATCGAGCATCGCCGCGCTCTCGGCATCGATTATCTCAATGCGCATGGCGATTTGCGCGAAGTCCGCGCCGAGCGCAAGGTGATCCTCTCCGGCGGCGTCTACAACACGCCGCAACTTCTGATGCTCTCCGGCATCGGTCCCGCCGCTCATTTGCGTGAGCATGGAATCACCGTGCTGGCCGATCTACCGGTCGGACAAAACCTGCAGGACCATCTCGTCTTCGGCAACTACTATGCGCGGCGCGCACCCGGCGAATTCCATCGCCAGATGCGCTTTGACCGCATGGCCTGGAGCCTCGTGCGGGCGCATCTTTTCGGCACCGGCTACGCGACCTCGGTTCCAAGCGGCGTGATGGCCTTCGTCAAGACGACGCCGGGCCTCGCCGTTCCCGATATCGAGTTCCTGCTGCCGATCGCGCCGTTCCACGCGCATCTCTGGTTTCCCGGCATCAAGCCTGCCTATGCCGATGCCTTCGGCCTGCGCATCGCCTTGCTTCACCCCGAAAGCCGCGGCACGGTGACCTTGCGTTCGTCCGATCCGCGCGATCCCGTTCGGCTGCGCTTTAATTTTCTGTCGGCACCCGGGGACCTCGCCACCCTGCGCAAAGGCTTTCGCTTGGCGCGCGAGCTGGCGCGGCAAAGGCCACTCGACCCTTACCGCGGCGAGGAAATACTGCCGGGGGAAACGGTGCAGAGCGATGCTGAGATCGACGCCCACCTCCGCCGCTCCGCCGAGACGGTATGCCATCCCGCTTGCACCTGCCCGATGGGAACGGGACCCGAGAGCGTACTCGATCCCGATCTGCGCGTGCGCGGCATCGAGCGGCTCCGCGTCGTCGATGCTTCGGCCATGCCGGACCTCGTCTCGGCGCATCTCAATGCGGCAGTCTTGATGATGGCGGAGAAAGCGGCCGACATTATCCGCGGCAATGGCGGACCACTGCTCGCCGCTGACGTGACCGAGACATCCCGATCCTTTGTTCCGGCATAGGCCGCGGAAGGAAGGACGACATGGCGCCTGCCCCATCGTCGATGCCCAGCGAGGTGCCGATCGTGCCCGATACCTTCATCGTCAATATCGGCGATCTGATGGCGCGCTGGACCGGCGATCGCTGGGTATCGACCTTGCATCGCGTGGTCGACCCATCGTCAGCGCAAGCGCGCGATTCGCACCGGCTCTCTTCAGTCTTCTTCCATCAGCCAAATTACGACGCCGTGATCGACGAAATCTGCCCGAGCGCGACCGCAGCAGCGAAATATGCGCCCACACGCTCGAGCGATTATTGCGCATGCGAATCGCGCAAACCTTCGGCGCCGTGACAGATGCGCACTCCGCTTCATCAACCGCTTGAGCCGACCTCTCTTCATGCCCAAGAAATTCCACCTCGCCTGGTTCAGCAACTTCACCGTCGATGAATGGCTCGAGCCGCTGGCCTCGGCCGGGGGCGCCCCCTGGACCGGCGAGTTCTACGTCGAGATGGCGAAGGCGCTCGAGCGCGCCTGTTTCGACTACATCATGCTCGAGGACACGCTGATGGTGTCCGAGGCCTATGGCGGCAATGCCGATCATTATTTGAAGCACGCCGTCTATGTGCCAAAGCACGATCCGGCGCCGCTCGCGGCCATGATCGGATCGCAGACGCGCCATCTTGGCGTCGTCGCGACGCTCTCGACCCTCGGCTATCACCCATTTCTCCTCGCCCGGCTCTGCGCGACCCTCGACCACATCACGCAGGGGCGCTTCGGCTGGAACATCGTCACCAGCGCCGAAATTGCCGCGGCGCAGAATTTTGGCCTCGACGAGCTGCCGCCCCACGACCACCGGTACGACATGGCGGACGAGTTCATGGACGTCGTCAACCAACTCTTCGGCTCGTGGGAAAGCGATGCCATTCGCCGCGACCCGGCGAGCGGCACCTATGTCGATCCGAGCAAGGTCCGGCCGATCGATTTCGTCGGCACCTACTATAAGTCGCGCGGCCCGCTCAACACGGCACCCTTGCCGCAAGGCCGCCCCGCTTATGTCCAGGCCGGCGGCTCGCCGCGCGGTCGCGACTTCGCCGCCAAGCACGCGGATTCGATTATCGCCTCGGCGACCGGCCCCAAGGCGATGAAAGCATTTCGGGATGACATTCGGGCACGAGCCACGAATTTCGGCCGCGATCCCGACAGCATCAAGGTTCTGTTCCTGATCGCGCCGGTGCTGGGCGAGACGGAGGATGAAGCCAAGGCAAAGAACGAGCGTGGCATTTCCGCACCACGCTTTCAGCAGCGGGCGCTCGCTCTTTATAGCGCCTTGAGCGACATCGACCTTTCGCAATTCGATCTCGATCAGCCATTGCCGGCGCTCACCACGAATGGCGAGACCACTTCGCTCGCTCGGCTGACCCAATATGGCGCGGCGAAGACCTTACGCCAGATCGTGATGGAGCATGGCAAGGGCGGCTCGATCGAGGCGGTTGGAACGCCGGATCAGGTCGCCGACCGCATGGCCGCGGCCATGGAAGAAGTCGGCGGCGACGGCTTCCTCATCAAGCAGCCCTTCAACCACATCAGCCGGCGCTACGTTCTCGAGGTTACGGAAGGTCTTGTTCCGGCACTGCAGCGTCGCGGCCTTGTCCGGACCGGCTATGCCGAGCCGACGCTGCGGCGGATGCTGCACGAATTTTAGAGCAGACCTTACTTCCAGCACGCCAGGATCTGATCGGTCGAAACGATTGACGCAAAATAGATCGCGAGCACCTTCAGCGAGACATCATGCAAGTCACGCGAATAGGCCGCTGTTGCGTCATGCGGAACGAAGACGTGATAATCGCGGACGAAGGCATCGCGCACCGTCGTCTCGACGCAGCACTCGGTGGTGAGACCGCAGATGACGAGCGTGTCGAGCCCCGGCCGCGATTTCAGATAAAAATCGAGCGGCGTGTTGACGAAGCTCGAATAGCGGCTCTTGCCGATTTCGATGTCGCTTGGCTGCGCCTCGATCCGGTAGTATTCGGCTCCCCAGGTCCCCTCGCGGCAGGGGCGCTCGTTCTTGTCGATGCCCAAACGTGCGCGCCGCTCATTCGCCGTCAGCGAATCGCTCGCGGGCGTCGTCACCAGCTTCACGAGCACGACGAGAACGCCGCGCGCTCTCGCGGCGTCGAGCAAAGCCGCGATATTGTCGACTGCTGTATCGACTGAAGAGAGATCGAAGCCCGCCCGGGCGGACACGCCGTCGGGGGAGCCGAAATCGTTCTGCACGTCGATGACAATCAGCGCCGTCCGCCGCGGCTCCAACAGTTCGGCAAGCGGCGCTTTCAACTGCGATAACGGTGCCGGATCCACGATCGTCACGCCATCGCGCCTGTGACTTCCTCGCCGAGGCGCGCGCGCAGCTTCGGTAGGATGCGCCGGCCGAAGAAATCGAGATCGTCGATGAAGTCCGGGAACATCAGCATCATGCCGTCGTAAGCCGCGCGACGGATAATCGCCTCCACCTGCTGCGCACTCGATTCATCCGTTCCCGCGATGCGCGAGCACATGAAGCCTTCGCGCGAGCGTTTGACGAAAGCACTCTCGCGGCCGTCGGGTTTGAGACCATAGCTCGCGATCATTCCGTTGATCGCTTCGACGTCGGCACCGGCGACATAGTCGGCGACGCGCTGGTTCGCCGCGCGATCAGTCTCGGCCGGGACAAGATTGTACATGGCGAAAGTCTTGATCGTCTTTCCGTTCTCCGCGGCGATCTGCTTGGCGCGGCGGCTCGTCGCGGCGAGTTCGGCCTCGTCGCGCCCGGCAAGAAACATCGCGTCCGCATGATCGACGGTAAAGCGCATCCCGGCCTCCGACATGCCGGCGCAGATGAGCTCGGGCCGTGGCTTCCGCATCGGCTTCGGGTCGCAAACGCAATCGGTGAGATTGAAGTATTTGCCATGGAAATCGACGCGCCGCTCGGTCCACAGCCGCGTGATCGCGTCGATCCATTCCCGTGACAGCTCGTAGCGCTGATCGTGGTCGAGATCGTGGCGCCACATCCCCATCTGCTCGAATTCGCCTTGATAAGCGCCCGCGACGATGTTCATGCCGGCGCGGCCGTTGCTGACGTGATCGAGCGTCGCCATCATCTTGGCAACCACGGCAGGATGATGCAGCAGCGTGTGCACCGTGCACCAGATCTTCACCCGTTTCGTCGCCTCGGCGAGCGCCGTCATAAGCACCATCGATTCGAGCGATGCACCCCAGTGATCGCTCGGGCCGCCATAGCCGCGCCATTTCGCCATCGACATCACGAAATCGAGGCCGAGTTCCTCGGCGAGAAGGCTCACCCGCTTGTTGAGCGCGTAGGATGCATCGATCTTGGGTGTCGCTTGCGAGATGATGAAGCCGCCTTTGGCGATCGGCAGGAATACGCCGAATTCGTATTGACGCCTTGTCTCGGCTCCGGCCATTTCAGCGGCAACCATCGGAGACCATCCGATCAGTGGGTGTTGAAGATCGCCTGATAGGCGCCGATCTTCTCCTCGAGCGCCTTGGTCTCGTCCCTCGTCGGATTGGCCGGATCGCGCGCCGTCGGCAGCATGCCGAGCTTCATGATGCAGAGCATCAGCAGGATGCGTGCCTTCGTGGCGGTGAGGTTCGAGCCACCGATGAATGGCGCACCGGGCAAAGCGAAGCCCTCGGTATTGCCACGTCCGACATTGACGACAGGAAAGCCGCAATAGGCGGCGCGCATCAAGGCGCGGGTCCGCGAGGCCGCTGCCGCTTTACCATAAGGGCTCAGCCCTTCGAGCACGAAGCCGGCCAGCGGCGTGTGCGTCAGCATGTAATCGATGAGCGCCGCGATATCGACCTCTTGAGAGGGATCGTTGTCGTAATCGTCCTCGGTGTAACTCGCATCCTTGATGATCGAGACTTTGGGGATTGCCGTCTCGAGCAGCTCACCATCGGCGCTTTTGATCGGCACGGTGATCCGTTCGATCCCCGACGCGCCGCGGCGGATGCCTTCCCCGCTGGTCGGCAGCTGCGTGACCCTGACCTCGGACATATAGGTGTGGCGCGTCACGGGGATGAACCGCAGAACCGAACCACCCGTCCCGCCTGCAGCGCCCAGCACTCCGCCATGGCCGCCGGCGACGACATAGCCGCCCGGCCGCGCATCGCCTTTCATGACCTCGCGTGCCGCAAAGACGCGCTGATCCTGGATCAACACCATTCCCGCGCGATTGCGCCCATCGGCATCGGCCCACACTTTCGAATGAAGATATTCGACGGAATCCGTGATGTTCTTCGGCCCGTCATTGCTGATCTCGCCGTGATAGCGTTGCGAGGCGTTGCCGCAAATCGGCACGGTCGCATCGATCGCAAGGTTGAACCAGTACATCGTCTCCTCGATGCGCGGGCTCCCTTGGGTCCAAATCGCGCCATCGTATTTGCCGCCGGCGAGAATTTTTTGCGTCATGTTCGTGATCCGCGCCAGGGTCATACGGGGCGGCGAAACCCCGAGATGTGCCGGCCGATAGGGAAAAAAATCCTTGCCCGGCTTTTCCGGTGCGATGCTTTGCCCGCTCGATCCCTCATGTCCGTGGAGATAGCCGCCGGGCGGCGCGATGCGGAAGAAATCGACCTCTGCGACGCCCGAAATCAGATTGCCGTGCCCCAGATGGTCGATGCCGAGCCGGTCGATCTCGTCGAAGGTCCGCGTGCCGTCGGGCATGAAGGGCTGACGGCTCTGCGCGCGCGAGGCGCGTTCGGTCGTCCCATCTCCCTCCCAGGCACTGCCATCGGCCTGTCGCGCGACATAAGGCATCGGGTAATACCCGTCTCCGGGGTCGAGCTCGACCTTATAAACCGGCCGGTCATTCGCGCTTTGCCGTGTAGGCGAGAAATCGCCACGCGCGTTGAGGTAGCCATCGGGCGGCGCATAGAGCTCCGCGGCATCGGCTTCGAGCGGATGGGCGCTGAATTGCTCGAGATAGACGGTGACCGGCGCCGCAAGCTTTTGCGGACGCAGGACATCGAACCGCGCGGGCTTGCCCTCGATATCCGTCAACAAGGGAAGGCCGTGCTTGGCGCGCGCCTTGTTAGAGGTGACGAGCGGCGGCGTGTTCTGAATCGTCGCGTTGGGTCCGGAGAGGTGGGCGATTTTGATCTTCGACGGCATGGGTCCGCTCCTTCATAAGGTCCGGAGATGAACCGGGAGAAAGCTCAACTGGCGAGATTCTCCCGCAGGGTCTTGCCCTCATAGGCTTTGCGGAAGCGCCCGCGCCGCTGCAGCTCTGGAACAAGGAAATCGACCACATTCAGCAAATCGCGGGGCGTCGATTGCGGATGGGCGATCATGAATCCGCCGCGGCTGCCGGTGGCTTCGAACTCTTCTTCGAAGTGATCGGCGATCTGCGCCGCCGTTCCGGCGATGGTGTGGTCGTAGCCCGTTGCCGATTTGAGCCCGTATTCGAAAAATTCCTCGCGCGTGATCTCGGTGTTCTCGCCGAGCTCGAGCGCGAGCTGGTGAACGAAGCCGACCGGCGAGGCATTGGTCGCCGCGATCTGCTCGTTCAGCTCACGTGGCGAGAAGCGTGCCGGCAGCTTCGAGAAATCATACCCTGCGTTGTGCGCGATGAAGGCGCCGGCGGCCTCGAACGGGATCGCGGTCAACATCAGCTCGCGGCGCCGTTTCGCCTCTTCCTCGGTCTCGCCGACGACAACGAGCGTATCCCAAAGAATTCCGACTTGGCTCGGATCGCGGCCTTGCGCCTTGAGCTCAGCATCGAGTTCCTGCCGGTGCTTTACCTTGAGCTTAAGCGCTTTGCCGGCGCCGAAGACGTGATCGGCGAAATTCGCCGAAGCTTTGATGCCGCGCGGCGAGCCGCCGGCTTGGATGAGGATGGGCCGGCCTTGCGGCGATGGCACGCAGCTGAGCGGCCCCTTCACCTTGAAGAAGCGGCCGGCGTGATTGATCGCCCTCACCTTCTTCGGATCGGCGACCGCGACGCCCGTCTCGCGATCCCAGACGAACGCATCGGGCTCGACGCTCGCCCAGAGCGCCTTGCACACGGCGACGAATTCT
>CAYMNX010000320.1:0-8910 GCA_964391905.1 uncultured Rhizobiaceae bacterium | reverse complement strand
ACCTTCAATTTCGAGCGCGCCAACACCGAGCGGCTCTTCCGTCATTTCGGCGATGCCGAGACGGAGTGCCGCGCGTTGCTCGAGGCCAGGCTGCCCTTGCCGGCCTATGACCAATGCATCAAGGCGAGCCATTGCTTCAATCTTCTCGATGCGCGCGGTGTCATCTCGGTGACCGAGCGTGCGGCGTATATCGGCCGCGTGCGCGCGCTCGCCAAAGCGTGCTGCGAAGGCTGGCTCGAAGGCACAATGCCCCAAGGCCAGAGCGGTTGAGATGCCCGATCTTCTGCTCGAGCTCTTGACGGAAGAAATTCCGGCGCGCATGCAAGCCGTGGCCGCGGAAGAGTTGAAGCGCCTCGTCGAGATCGCCTTCGAGGAAGCGAATCTCAAAGCCACGCGCGTCGAGACTTACGTGACGCCGCGTCGCCTCGTTCTCGCCGCCGCCGGTCTGCCGGTCGCGCAGCCGGGCTCGGCCGAGGAGCGCCGCGGTCCGCGCGTCGGCGCGCCCGAGCAAGCGGTACAAGGCTTTCTCAAATCGGCGGGCCTCGCATCGCTCGAGCAATGCGAAACGCGCAAGACCGATAAGGGCGAATTCTACTTCGCGGTGATCGAGCGGCCCGGTCGCGCGACGGTCGACGTGCTCGCGACCGTTCTGCGGCAAGTGATCGAGACTTTTCCGTGGCCGAAATCGATGCGCTTTCCGGCGGCGCGCTTCCGCTGGGTACGGCCGATCGGCAGCGCGCTCGCGCTCTTTGGCGACGAGGTGCTGGCCTTGGATCTCGACGAGATCCCGGTCGGCAGTGAGACGCAAGGCCACCGCTTCCTCTGGAAAGCGCCGATCGGCGTGCACAATTTCGCCGATTATCGCGAGAAGCTGCGTACTGCCCATGTCATCCTCGATCGCGCCGAGCGCAAGAAGATGATCGCCGAGGGAATCGCCAAGGCGACGAGAAAAGCGGGGCTCGCTGTCAAGGAAGATGCAGCACTGCTCGACGAAGTGACGGGGCTCGTCGAGTGGCCGGTGGTGCTGATGGGGCGCATCGACCCTCATTTCATGGAGCTTCCGGCGGAAGTCCTTACCACCTCGATGCGCACGCATCAGAAATATTTCGCTTGCCTCGATGCAAAGAGCGCGCTCGCGCCGCATTTCCTTCTGGTCGCGAATATGATCGCCGATGACGGCGGCAAGGCGATCATCGCGGGCAATGAGCGCGTGCTGCGTGCCCGGCTGTCGGACGCGAAATTTTTCTGGGACCAGGATCGCAAGGCGCCGCTTGCATCGCGCGTCCCGAAGCTTGCCGAGCGCGTCTTCCATGCGAGGCTCGGCTCGGTGCTCGATAAGGTCGGGCGCGTAACGAGGCTCGCCGAAGCACTCGTGCCCTTCGTGCCGGGCGCCGATGCGCCGAAGGTCCGGCGTGCGGCCGAGCTGATGAAGGCCGATCTCTCGACCGGCATGGTCGGCGAGTTTCCCGAGCTGCAAGGGATCATGGGCCGCTATTATGCGCTCCACGATGGCGAGGCTCCCGAAGTTGCCGACGCGATCGCCGAGCATTACTCGCCCTTGGGTCCGAGCGATCGCTGTCCCAGCGCGCCGGCCAGCGTCGTCGTGGCGCTCGCCGACAAGATCGACACCCTCGCGCAATTCTTCGCGATCGACGAGAAGCCGACGGGCTCCAAAGATCCTTTCGCGTTGCGCCGCGCCGCGCTCGGCGTCATTCGCCTCATTCTTGAGAACAAGCTCCGCATCGCCCTCATCCCGGTCTTCCGTGCAGCAAGCGGAAAAACCGATGTGAGCGCCGATCTTCTCGACTTTTTCGCCGATCGCCTGAAGGTCGCGTTGCGCGACCAAGGTGTGCGCCACGATCTGATCGCCGCGGTTTTCGCGCTCGGCAATGAGGACGATCTCGTGCGGCTCCTGGCCCGCGTCGATGCGCTCGGCGCGTTCCTTGGGACCGACGACGGCGCCAATCTCTTGACCGCTTATCGCCGCGCCTCGAACATCGTGCGCATCGAAGAAAAAAAGGACGGGACGTCCTATAATGACCCGCCGGACCGCGACCGCTTCGCGCAAGCGGAAGAATTCGCGCTGGCGATGCGCCTCGGCAATGCAACCACAAGAAGCACTGCGGCGTTGGAGCAGGGCGATTTCGGCGGTGCCATGTCGGCGCTGGCGGCTTTGCGCGCCCCGGTTGATGATTTCTTCAACAAAGTAACCGTAAATGCGGAGGATAAGGCCTTGAGGCAAAACCGGTTGCGGCTGTTGTCGCAAATTCGCGATACGCTCAACCGGGTGGCGGACTTTTCGCAGATCGAGGGCTGACCATGGCGAAATGGGTTTACAGTTTTGGCGGCAGCGGCGCGGAAGGCCGCGCCGATATGCGCAATCTTCTGGGCGGCAAGGGCGCAAACCTCGCCGAGATGTCGAGCCTCGGCTTGCCGGTGCCGCCGGGCTTCACCATCACCACGGAAGTCTGCACCTATTTCTATGCCAACAAGAAAACCTATCCCACGGATTTGGCGGACCAGGTCGCGACCGCCCTGAAACAGGTCGAAGACCGTGTCGGCGCGAAGTTCGGCGATCAGGCGAATCCGCTGCTCGTCTCGGTGCGCTCGGGCGCGCGCGCCTCGATGCCGGGAATGATGGACACGGCTCTCAATCTCGGCCTCAACGACAAGACCGTCATCGGCCTCGCGAAAAAGAGCGGCGATGAGCGCTTCGCCTATGATTCCTATCGCCGTTTCATCCAGATGTACGGCCAGGTCGTGCTGGGCGTCGAGCATCATCACTTCGAGGACGTGATCGAGAGCCGGAAGCTCGAGACGGGCGTCAATCTCGACACGCAGCTGAAGGCCGAGGATTGGAAAGAGGTGATCGCCGACTATAAGGCGCTGGTCGAGCGCGAGCTTGGCAAGCCCTTTCCGCAGGATCCGCAAGAGCAGCTCTGGGGCGCGATCGGCGCCGTCTTCGGCTCATGGATGAATCAGCGCGCCATCACCTATCGTCGCCTTCATGAGATTCCGGCCGATTGGGGCACGGCCGTCAATGTCCAGGCGATGGTGTTCGGCAATATGGGCGATGATTGCGCGACGGGGGTCGCCTTCACGCGCAATCCATCGACGGGCGCGTCCGAATTCTACGGCGAATATCTCGTCAATGCGCAGGGCGAGGATGTCGTCGCCGGCATCCGCACGCCGCAGCATCTGACGGTCGCCGGCAAGAAGGCGAACAACTCCAACTTGCCGGCGATGGAGGAGGTGATGCCCCAAGTCTTCGCCGAGCTCGAGAAGGTGCGCCAGACGCTTGAGTCGCATTACCGCGACATGCAGGACATCGAGTTCACGGTGCAGCAGGGCAAGCTCTATATGCTGCAGACGCGCAACGGCAAGCGCACCGCGCCGGCGGCGCTGAAGATCGCCGTCGACATGGCGAATAGCGGTCTCATCAGCCGCAACGAGGCGATCCAGCGCATCGAGCCCCTGTCATTGGATCAGCTCCTCCACCCGATGCTCGATCCCAAAGCGAAGAAGACGATCCTCGCGCGCGGTCTTCCGGCATCGCCGGGCGCCGCCTCGGGTGCGGTCGTCTTCTCCGCCGACGAGGCCGAGGCGCGCGCACAGAAAGGCGAGGGCGTCATTCTCGTCCGCATCGAGACGAGTCCTGAGGACATCCATGGCATGCATGCGGCGCGCGGGATCTTGACGACGCGCGGCGGCATGACGAGCCACGCCGCCGTGGTCGCGCGCGGCATGGGCCGGGCTTGCGTCGCCGGCGCCGGCGATCTGCGCGTCGATTACGCGACGCAGACGATCCATGCCAAGGGCCAGACCGTCAAGGCCGGCGAGACCATCACCATTAACGGCTCGACCGGCGAGGTCATGCTCGGCCAAGTGCCGACGATCCAGCCCGAGCTCTCGGGCGATTTCGCGACCCTCATGGAATGGGCCGACAAGGTCCGCACCATGGGCGTGCGTGCCAATGCCGACACGCCGACCGATGCGAAGAATGCGCGCCGCTTCGGCGCCGAGGGCATCGGGCTCTGCCGTACGGAGCACATGTTTTTCGAGGGCAACCGCATCACCGCGGTGCGCGAGATGATCATGGCCGACGACGTGGCGGGGCGCAAAAAGGCGCTCGACAAGCTCCTGCCGATGCAGCGCGGCGATTTCGAAGAGCTCTTCCGCACCATGGCGGGGCTGCCGGTGACGATCCGGCTGCTCGATCCGCCTTTGCATGAGTTCCTCCCCAAGACCGATGCCGAGATGGCGGAGCTCACCAAAGCAACCGGCAAGGATATGGCTTTCCTGCGCCATCGCGCGACGGCGCTGCACGAGGCCAATCCGATGCTCGGCCATCGCGGCTGCCGCCTCGCCATTACCGCGCCCGAGATTTACGAGATGCAGGCGCGCGCGATCTTCGAAGCGGCGGCGGCTGTGATCAAGGAGACGGGCGCAAAGCTCGTGCCCGAGATCATGATCCCGCTGATCGCGACCAAGAAAGAGCTCGATCTCTTGAAAGCGATGATCGATCGCGTCGGCGCCGAAGTGCAGCAGCAGCGGGACGTGAAGATCGATTACCTCGTCGGCACCATGATCGAGCTGCCGCGTGCCGCCTTGCGCGCGGCCGAGATCGCCGAGTCCGCCGAGTTCTTCAGCTTCGGCACCAATGATCTGACGCAGACCTGCTTCGGTCTCTCGCGCGATGACGCCGGCAGCTTCCTCGACGCTTATCTGAAGCAGGGCCTCCTCGATCACGATCCCTTCGTTTCCATCGATCGCGACGGCGTCGGCGAGCTCATGAAGATCGCGTCGGAGCGCGGCCGGAAGACGCGCAAGAAGCTGAAGCTCGGCATCTGCGGCGAGCATGGCGGCGATCCCGCCTCGGTGCGCTTCTGCCAGGAAGTCGGGCTCGACTATGTCTCGTGCTCGCCCTATCGCGTGCCGATCGCGCGGCTTGCCGCGGCGCAAGCGGCGCTCGAGAAAGAGCCGGCCTCGACCACGGCGTGAGCGGCGGCGCCCGGGCTTGCAAGGTTTGATGGCGGAGGATCAGCGCAACACCATCGCAGAGCCTGCGCGGCGGGTGCCGGTCGCATATAATGCCGATGTGGTGGTCGTCGGCGCCGGGCCTGGCGGGTTCGCGGCAGCCTTGCAAGCCGCGCGCATGGGCGCAAGCGTCGTGCTGGTCGAGCGCTTCGACATGCCGGGCGGCGTGCATACCTCGGGCTTGCAAGGCGCGGCCGGCGCCGGCGTCGGCGGCATCCATACCGAGCTGATGGAGCGCTTTGCCGCGTCGGGTTACATCTACACCGCCACCGAGGCGACGCATCCCGGCTGGGCCGGCAATCCGCTTTCGCATTACGAGCGCTATCTGAAGCCCGACGCGCGTTTTGTGCGCCAGAGCTTCAATCCGGAAGGTGCCGGCAGCATCATGGCGGCGATGCTGCAAGAGGCGGGCGTCACGACGCTCTACGGCACGTCTTTCGTCGATGTCGTACGCGAACAGAAGAGCGGCAATGACGCGATCATCGCGATCATCGTCGAGAACGCCTCGGGGCGGCAGGCGATCCGGGGCAAGGTCTTCATCGAAGGCTCGGGCACGGCGCAGCTCGCGGCGGCGGCCGGCGTGCCTTTCGTGCCGGGCGGCGGACCGCAACCCGCGACCGCCGACTGGGACGGCGTCGACCGCCCGATCCCCGGCGGCCTCCTCTGGATCATGAGCGGCATCGATTTCGGCCGCGTGCTTGCGCATCAACGGGACGCGCAGGATTCGACGCTCGCAAAGCTCATCGCCGAAGCAAGCGCTGCGGGCGATCTGCCGCCCGGGCTTTATCGCCCGCGCATGGGCGGCCGCAACGTTTACGGCGATCTCTATATCGGCCATCCGACCCTCGATATGAGTCCGATGCTGGCGGACGGTACCTTCATCCTGTGGCAGAACGTCCCTTACGAATGGGCCCTGCACATGGACGAAAGCGCCGCGGATGATGCCCGCGCCAAGCGCGCGCTGCGCTTCCTGATCGATGCCGAGGTAAAGTTCCTGAAGAAATACGTGCCGGGATTCGAAAAAGCGGTGCTCGCGGATATCGGCCGTTTTGTCGGCATTCGCGACGGCCGCCACCCGATCGGCGAGCATGTCTTTTCGCTGCCCGATGTGCGCGCCGGCCGAAGTTTTCGCGATGCGGTGACGAGGCCGATGACCAAGACGTTTTTCTGGGACGAGCACCGCAAATACCAATTCGAAGTGCCGTTCCGCTGCTTCCTGCCGAAAAAGGTCAGCAACCTGCTGCTGACCGGCGCCTCGCTCTCCTTCACTTATGAGACGATCTTCATGGTGATGCGGAATTTCCCTTGGTGCACGCAGACGGGCGAGATCGCCGGCTTTGCCGCCGCGCAATGCATCGCCAAGGGCATCTCGCCCAAGGAGCTCGAATGGACGGCGCCTTACTTTTGAGCGCGCTCTTTGCTGCACCCACGTTTGACCAGCTTGACCAAACAGCGCTGGCATACTATCTTGGTCAGGCTGGTCAAGGAAGTCTGCCATGAGCGAGTTTGTCAGTCTTTACGATGCCAAGACGGGCCTTTCGAAGCTCGTCGATCGCGCCGCCGCCGGCGAGGAAATCGTCATTACCAAGAATGGCGTGCCGATGGCAAAGCTCGTGCCGGTGCCGCGCCGCGGCAAGCCGCGGCGTCCGGCTCATGCATTCGGGCTGAAAGAGGTCCCTGCTGACTTCGATGATCCTTTGCCGCGCGAAGTCGAAGATAGTTTTTACGGGCAGGAGTAGTTGGACCTTCTGCTCGATACGCATGTTTTTCTCTGGTGGGATTCCGCTCTTCCGGAACTCGGCGAGGCGGCGCGGTCCGCGATCAGCGATCCATCGAATAACATCTTCATTAGTGCAGCGTCGGTCTGGGAGATCGCGATCAAACGCCGCATTGGAAAGCTAGCGTTTATCGGCTCCCCGACCGCGAATATCGGTAGCAATGGATTTCTTCCATTGCCTATTTCCCCCGCTCATGCTGAGCGGGCTGCTGAGTTACCGATGTACCATCGCGATCCGTTTGATCGATTGTTGATTGCACAAGCGCAACTGGCTGGAATGACGTTGGTGACGGCGGATCGAAGAATAACAGCTTATCCCGTTGCGCAACTATGGGCGCAATAGAGGGGCGTCGCTAAAACTTTGCCCAGCTCGGTCGCTCGGGCTTGAGGCGCGCCGTCCCGGCGAGCAAGGTCGCGCCTTTTTCCGCCGCCTCCACCGCATCGAGCCGCAGAAGCGCCAAGGCGCGGTCATCGCGGCCCGAATGAAGCTCGCCGGCTTCCGCGCCATCGAGCATGATCGGCGTCCCCGGCGCGGGGAGGGGGCCCTCGACCGCGACCGGCAGCAGGCGCTTCTTGACGAGGGCGCGGTATTTCGTGCGCGCGGTCAGCTCCTGGCCCATATAGCAGCCCTTTTGCCAGTCGATCGCATTGAGCTCGTCGAAGCCCGATTCGAGCAGCAGCGCCTTCTCGATCGGCAGATCGCGGCTGCCATCGGGCACGCCGAGCGCGAGGCGATGGCGGTCATAGGCCGCCGCATCGGCGCGGGCGAAGCCCGCTTGCTCGAGCGCGGCAAGGCCTTGGTCGCGCGGCAAGACGGCGCGCGCACCGAGCGCCGCGACTCGCGGATCGATGAAGGCGATGCCGCCGCCAAAAGGCTGTGCCGCGCCTTCGCCCGTCAAGCCGAGCGTCCCGGCACTCTCGCCCCAGGCAGCCGCGACGGCAAAGCGCGCCGAGGCATCGGCCAGCGCAACCTTGGAGCGCAATTTATAGATGGTCAGCCGGCGCTGCAGGTCGCCGAGCCGCGCCGCCTCGGTCTCGAGGTAGAGCGCATCGCCCAGCGCGAAAACGAAGAAGTCGAAAAGATAGCGCCCTTGCGCGGTGAGGAGGGCCGCAAAGATGGCGCGATCGGCCGATACCTTGATCACGTCGTTGGTGACGAGCCCTTGCAGGAAGGCAACGCGATCCTCGCCCGTTATTTCAAGCACGCCCCGTGCGGGAAGCTCGGCGTAGAAACGCTCACCATCCGCTCTCATCTCTCTCCTTTGCCGGGAGGCCCTCTGAGACTTTTTTCCAACACATGCGATTCGTCTCCCAGATTCGCCATTCCGGCCGGAGGAAGCGAAGAGCCGGAATCCAGGGCTGAAACACTGGATGCCCGCTTCCGCGGGCATGACGACAGGAGGGAACCCATCAGCTCCCTAGAGTTAGGAATCCGTCGCAGGCTTGGCAAGCGTGGAGGGGGCGCCTATACGAGGCAGCATGAAATTCCTCTTCGTCGCGGCGACGCGGATGGGCGACGCCGTTGTCGCGGCCAGCTTGCCGTCGGATCCGATCGGCCAATCCGCGGATGCGCGTTTCACGATGGCCGTTTCTCCTGTTGCGGCGCTTTTTCCATGACGCGGCTGCTCCAAGTGATGGCCGGCGCGAGACATGGCGGCGCCGAAGCCTTCTTCGAGCGCCTCGCCGCTGCGCTCAAGGAGGCCGGCGAGGAACAGCAGCTCGTCATTCGGCGCGATACCGCGCGCGCCGCGCGGCTGCGCCGGGCGGGACTAGAGCCGATCGAGCTTTCCTTCGGCCGGATTCTCGATTTCGCGACCACGCCGCGTTTGCGCGAAATCATCGCCGATTTCCGCCCGCGCGTGGTGCTGAGTTGGATGAGCCGCGCGACGCGGGCTTGCCCGCGCGGCGATTTCGTGCATGTTGCGCGGCTCGGAGGTTATTACGATTTGCGCTATTACCGTCATTGCGACCATCTCATCGGCAACACGAAGGCGCTGACGCGCTGGTTCATCGCCCAGGGCTGGCCGGCAGCCCGTGTGCACTACTTGCCGAATTTCGCCGCTTCCGTCGCGCTGCCGCCGCTGGCGCGCGCGAGT
>CAYMNX010000319.1:0-16922 GCA_964391905.1 uncultured Rhizobiaceae bacterium | reverse complement strand
CTCTTTGCTTCTTACGACATCGAAATGTTCGACGAAGAAGAGACGGACTCCGTCACGCCGCGCGGCACGGCGAAGCACTGGCACATCTTCCACGTCGTCGCGCGCAAGCGCTGACGGAGCGCTAACGCCAATGGTGATGGCCCCAACCGCCACGCCAGCCGCCACCCCAGCCGCCGCCGATATAGACGCTGCCATAGGCGGGCGGGCCGTAATAGGAGGGATAATAGGCCGGCCCCGCATAGTAGCCGGTGTCGTAATAGCCATAGCCTGGGCCCGCATAGACACAGCCGCTCAATCCGAGGCCGAGCGCGAGCAATAAAACGGCGCTCGTCCATCGCTTCGTTCCGAATCGCATTCTCGAATCTCCTATGCTTTACATGGGGGCTCAGCGGCTTTTCCGATAGCGGAGCGTTCCTGTCTTCAAGCTGAGAACGGGCGAGGCGAGCGATTTGTTCATCCGCCACAAAACCGCCTCAATCCGCGCCCGCGCGCTCATCTTCGGCCAACGCCCGGGTGCGGCGAGCGGCCTTCTTGCGCCCCCAGTGTCGGCACCCAGATTCACGGGGTGAGGCTTCGTGACAGGAAGGGCAGGCACGATCATGGACGATGCCGCAGCGAATTGGGAGACGCGAGACGCGGTAGAGTCGCACAACGACGAGCGCTTGGCGCCGGTCGGCTGGGGGACGCTGCGCCAGTGGTTCGCGCCCTGGATCATTGCCTTGGTCCTGGCGGTCACCTTCGTGGTCGGCCTCTGGACGGCAAGCGTCGCCGTGGATAGCGGCACGGAACTGATCGGCTTTGCTGCCGCTGCGGCGGCGCTGCTGGGTCTCGTCTGGGATGTCGGCGCCGCGCTCGATGGCCGGACGCCATCCATCCTCGTCGATACCGCCGAGGCGCTGGCCGTGCTCAGCGCCATTCTCGCGGCGCTCGCCATCGGCGGGCTCATCCTCGCCGCGCGCAGCGACATCTCGGCCGCGCGAAGCGCGGGGTATGCGCTCTTCGTTGCGAGCATTGCGCTCGCCTTCTGGAACGTGAAGCACTATTTCGATCGCATCGAAGCGCGCGAGCGCTCTGAAGATGGTGCCGGATGAGGGGATTGAACCCCCGACCTTCGGTTTACAAAACCGCTGCTCTACCGCTGAGCTAATCCGGCTTATCCGCGACCTCGACGGCGCCGGCCAGCTCCCTGCTTGATCCTGCCGCCGGGCGCGATCATTGAGGACACGGCGCGGCCCGTCAAGCATGTCGCGTTGCTGCGCGCCGCGGTCCCGCCAAGCGGCCATGCCGAGAGGATCGGGGTTGCCCCACTGCTGCCGTCGCGGCCATAAATCGCCGTCACAGCCTCTTTCCTCGCTCCGTGCCAAGCTGATCGCGCCGGTCAATGAAGGATGAGAGATGATTCGTCGGGTTGTCGTGTCGTTGCGCGCCCTCGCCTTGGGCTCCGTCATCGCTGTTGCGGCGTTATTCTTCGGCGCGCGCCCCGGTGTTGCCGAGCCCGGGCTTTGGGTCGCGAAGGGGCCGAGCGCCACCGTCTATCTCTTCGGCACCATCCATCTGCTGCGCAAGGGCGAGGCTTGGGAGCCGCCGGCTGTGGCTGCCGCCCTTGCCGCGAGCCAGGAGCTTTGGCTCGAGGTGCCGGATCCGGGCGATGCGCAGGCGGCGCAGACGCTGATGCAGCAGCTCGGCTTCGATCGCACGCATCCGCTCTCGAGCAAATTGCCGCCCGGCGATCTCGCGCATCTCGATGGGGCCGCCAAATCGCTCGGCATCGCCGAGGGCGAGAAGGCATTCGAGCCGATGCGACCCTGGCTCGTCTCGATCGCCCTCGAGGACGCGCTCGTGGTGCACGCCGGCTACGATCCGCAGAGCGGCGTCGAGACGGTGCTGCGGCGCGACGCGGTCGCCGCGGGCAAATCGGTGCGCGGCTTCGAGACGCTGGAGCAGCAGCTCCATTTCTTTGCCGACATGAATCCGGCGCTCGAGCTCCAACTCCTGCAGAACACGCTGCAGGATTTCGACGAGGGGCCGCAAAAGCTCACGAGCCTCGTCACGGCCTGGCGCAACGGCGACGACACGGCGATTGCGCGCACCATGGTCGACGAGATCAAGGGGCCGTTTCCGGCGCTCTACCGTACGATTCTGGTGGGCCGCAACGAGGCCTGGGCGGACGCGATCGCGGCGATGCTCAAGGGGTCGGGCGTGCGCTTCGTTGCCGTCGGCGCCGCACACCTGGCAGGGCCTGACAGCGTGCAGGCGGCGCTCGAGCGTCGCTCCGTCCATGTCGAGCGCATCGCGACGAAGCGTTGAGCGCGTCTCGGCGAACTTCGTCGCGTCCGATTGATGTAAGTCGCGTCATCGCGAGCGGAGCGAAGCGATCCAGGGCAAACTAGTTGCGTCGCGCGCGGCTTAGATGGCAGAGCACGTGATCGCTCTTGCCTCCTCGACGCTCGCGACAGGCAAGAGCAGCGGGCGACAGCCGGCAGCGCGCGACCTCGCGACGCGCGCCCGCGCTTGGCAAAATACGCCGTCAATTGCGCCGATCGTGTTGATCGGTCCGCGATGCCGCGCGATAGTCGCGTGACGCAAGCTTCAGGGTCTGTGACCGATGACCGATCCTCTCGCGACATTTCTCGATGCGCGCGCCGTCGATGCGCTGGTCGCGCGCGCAGCGGCATCGCCACGGCGCCGGCAGAATCTCAACCTGCACGCCGAGCTGTCCGATCCGATTCAGCGTTTCCTCAACGCCGGCGAGCCCGGCACCTATGTCCGGCCGCACCGGCATCAAGCGGGGCGCTGGGAGTTGTTCACCGCGCTGCGCGGGAGCATGGACCTCCTTCTCTTTAGCGATGACGGCGCGATCACGATGCGCGCCGCGCTCGATGCACAGAGCGGCAGCGTCGTCGAGATTCCCGGTGGGGTGTGGCACTGCTTTGTCATCAGGGCACCGGGCACGGTGGGGCTCGAAATCAAGCCGGGCCCTTATGTCGCGCAAACCGACAAGGAATTCGTCGATTGGGCGCCGGCTGAAGGCGAGCCCGCGGCCGAGCGGATCGTCACCTGGCTCGCGACCGCGCAGATCGGGCAACGCTGGATCGGGTCTTAGCCTTCTCGCTTCGACGCGCCCGAGCGACGCATCGATGCGTCACGGACGCGTCATCTCCGGCGGTTAAGCTTCCTGCCGGGAGACCTTTCTGTGACCCGTCGCCGCACCTTCGCCTCTGGCAAAGCTTTTGCCGTCGCGGTTTTGATCGCCATCGCCGGCATCATCGCCGTCTCGATCATCGGCCACGCGATGCATCGCGACATCGCGGCCTGTGAGGATCGGCACGTTCCGTGCGGTTTTCCCTAAAGACATAGCGCCGCCGTCACCAATTCGTCACGAATGCGCCGGGAGTATCGGCATGTCGGCGCCGTTATCACAGTGACGGATCGCTTATCCAACGCTCCCTCGCGCCTTGATCCGTCTGGTCGCGACGCTCTCATCGGCGTTCGGCTCCAACGCATGCAAGGCGATGAGAGCGAGCCTCCTTGCCCTGCCATCCGCGATGGGATGGCAGGGCTTTTGTTGCCCCCATGTGGTCACAGCGCGGGGATACAAAACGGCGACCGGGTCGTTAAATGCGTAGGGACAGCAAGAATAGCGGGAGAGGAGATAGCGGCCATGTTCGCATCCGACGCCAAGCGGCTCCACGTTGCGCAGCATCTCCGCAGCCAAGCGGTGCGCTATCGCCAGCTTGCGCGTAGCGCCGAGAATGCACAGGCCGGTGACTTCATGGAAACGATGGCGCGCGAATTCGATGATCGAGCGGCGGCGATCATGCGCGAGGTGACGTCTCATGCGACACGTCATGATGACGCGGCTTAGCACGCATGCGCTTATGGGATCGTCGCTCGCGGCGACTCTAGTCATTGTCGCGGCCGGCGCTGCGCCCATCGCCAGCGCGCAGACGAGGGCGTCCAGCGCTGGAACTACCAACGCGCCGCAGTTAGCCGTGACAGGATCAACCTCGCCGCGCAACAATGGTTCCGCGGTCAACAACGGTGTCGCGACAAATGGCGCCGGGACCGTCACTGGCAATTCGAGCGGCAACGGCGCGGCGATCAATAACGGCTTCGCGACAAACAGCAGCGATGGAGCCGCGATCGGCCGTTCGAACAGCGCCGGGGCGGCGACGACCAATCAAGCGACAAGCCTGTCCGGCACTAACGGCGTTACCGGGCGAAGCCTGGGCGCGGCGATTTCAGGCGCGAATAGCGGCGGCGCCACCGGTGCCGGCGCGAGCGCTTCCAACTTTGCGACAGCGCCCATGACCTGCCTCGAGCCGCAGGAACTCGATCTCTGCCTCAGCGAAGAAGGCTTCACGCGCTAGAGCGAAGCCCGGTTCCCATGCCAATGAAGCAAGGGCATCAAGATAAAAAAACGGCGGCCGATGAGGCCGCCGCTGAAGCTTGGATACCTACTCGACTTAAGCGCGATTGGCTCGCCGTGTCACGTAACCGAGACCAAGCAGCCCGGCGCCGAAGAGCGCGAGCGTGCCGGGTTCGGGAACCGAGCCGGTCGGCGAGCTGCCTGCCGTATAGAGATATGTCAAGTCGATATAGGCCGATGCGTTTCTTGCCGTCGGATCGAATTGCCCATCGCTCAGGGTGATCTTCAGATCATCGCCATTCGCCAAGGCAATATCGGCCGGGCCGTTCCAGTGAATGCTGCCGTCGGCACTGATCAGCGCGAAGAAGAAAAAGCTCTCGGAAGCCGATCCGCTACCGGTTACGGAGCCGTTGCCCGCCGACGGTTGGGTGATCGAGAAACCGATCTTGAGCGTGTCGCTCGCAAATTCCGTCCCAAAGAAGATGGGATTGAACGAGTCGGTTTCGGAGATCTTCAAGAAGTTGTTGATAGTGCCCGGCGTACCGCTGGCGGCGTTGAAGCTGAAGGCGCCGCTTGCGGGGCTAAAGGAACCAGTGAAATTCACATCGTTCCCCGACGTCGAATCGGTGAACGACGCCGTGCCGGAGATCAGCGTCGCATGAGCTTCCGGCGCGGCCACCAAAGGCAGGGCGGCGACCGCCCCACATAGAAGCCATTTCGGCCATTTCGAGAACATGTGCGTTCCTCAAAAAAATCTAACCGCTTTGCCTCTTTGCAGCATCTATGCCAGTGCGGCGGTGGAAAAAATGCATTTAATATCAATTTCTTAGAAGTAGTTCTGCGAGCCCGTGTGTGCCGAGGTGTAAAGAAACCCAGACGCAGTGTAAAAATATCCGACAGGTTTCGAAGGCATAGTCCCGCGTCAGGGGAACGGGTCCTTGCGCACGTTGAAGGCGATCGATATCCGCGGGCGGTCGCCCTGATGCGGCAGAACGCCATGCGGCACATAGCTCGGAAAGAGGATCATCAAACCCGGATCCGGCCGGAACAGGACGCTCGACGCCGAGAGATCCGGGAAGAAGATGTTGGTGCGCGCGGGATTGGGATCGAAGAGATGGATCGCGGTGCCTCTTGCATCGGGATTCGATTCCCCATGATCGACGTAATAAACGCCCGACCAGGTCGCGCCAGGATGCGTGTGCGTTTGATTGAAATCGCCCTGCCGGTTGATGTTCGCCCAGGCGTTGAGAATCCATTTCGAGGGCGGGAGCGGGCGTGAAAATTCGGCGTAAAGGCGGCGCGTCGCCTCTTCGACCATTTCGTGCATGTGGCGGATCAGCCGCGTTCCGGCGCTGCCGCAAAATTCCAAGGTTCCGGGCTCGGAATGCCAGCCGCCGAAATTGGTCATCTCGAGACCCGGATGCTGGCGCTCATGCTCGAGGATGCTGTCACGTAGTTGCGCATTGAGCTCGGGACCATCCGCCCAGCGATGCGACAGGATCGGTGTTGCGAAAAGGCTCCCGGACCGCGCCCGTTCCAATTCACGCATTCTCACCTCGCTCCGCCCAGCAAATCGCGTTACCAGCCCAGAGTCGAGTCACAGAAAATGGGTGCCGTCAGAGGCCGCCCTGTCGCGAGCTTGCGACTATTTCTCGGAAGCACGCGCGGCGGATCACGCTGCCACAACGGGCGTCATCGGGCAACGACGACGACGATCTTGGTCTTTTGAATCTGGCGTCCCCTGGGGGATTCGAACCCCCGTTACCGCCGTGAGAGGGCGATGTCCTAGGCCTCTAGACGAAGGGGACGCGATGAGGCGTGGGCGCTCTTGTAACGGCTCTGGCGGGCGCTCGCAAGTCCTCGCGGGGCAGGGGCGGGAAAGAGTCGCGGCCCCGGCTCGCCGCTCACGCGACGCGCTGCCGCGTGAAGGCGGCCGTCAGCGCCTCCGCCAGCTCCGCGACGCGAAAAGGCTTGGCGAGGAGCCGCGTCTCGCCGAAATCCTCGGCGACGAGCGACTGATCGGAGAAGCCCGAGACGAAGATGATCGGAAGATCGGGCCGCTGCCCGCGTGCGAAGCGCGCGACGTCGAAGCCGGTCATGCCGCGCGGCAGCATGACGTCGGTCAGCAGCAAATCGATCTCGCGCCGCCGCTCCAATTCCGCCTGGGCCGAAGGCCCGTCATGAACGACGATCGGCGTAGCCGAGCGATGCCTAACATGGCATGGTTTCGAGACCCCGCATGGAGGCCGCTCGGATTCGTTTTCGCAAACGGCGCGGGAAATCCGCTCAGTCGCGGAAATTGACGTATTGCAGCGGCTGCTCGATCTTGAGACCGCGGATCTGTGCGATGGCAGCCTGAAGATCGTCGCGCTTCTTGCCCGTAACACGCAGCTCGTCGCCCTGAATCGCCGCTTGCACCTTCAGCTTGCTGTCCTTGATCTCGCGGACGATGCGCTTGGCCAGATCCTGGTCGATGCCCTGGCGCAGGGCGACGTTTTGCCGGAGGGTCTGCCCTGATGCTTTCTCCGGCGGCTTGAACTCGAGCGCGCCCGGATCGACCTTGCGTCGTGTCAGATGGACCCGCAGCAGCTCCTGCACTTGGCGCAGCTTCAGCTCGTCATCGGCAATGATGACCAAGGCGCCTTCCTGCCGCATCACGTTCGATTGGCTGCCCTTGAAATCGAATCGCGTGGCGATCTCGCGGCTCAATCCCGCTAAGGCATTGTCGACTTCGGCCAAATCAAGCCGCGAGACGATATCGAAGCTCGGCATGAACCCTTCCCCAGCATGAGAAGCGCTGTTTATAACCTTCGCGTGACCGCGCAGCCACAAGCTTGCGACGGCCCTTCATCTTGTCTTAACTGCGTTTGCTCAAGATGGTTGGCGGATTTTACTGCCCCGCATATCCGAGGCGCCACTTTCATGACCATCGTCGCACCGGTGAGAAATTTTGCCGCGGAGGAAGAGCCGCTGCCGAATATTGGGCCGTCGCTCGGTTCCGAACGCGAGATCTGGGCGGAACGCCGCCGCGCCATGGAGCGTCGCCGCCGCCATTTCACGCCGGACGGGACGCGGCCGCATTGGCCGAGCGAGGTCTTCGGTCATGGCCTGCGCGCCTTCGGCCTCGGCGCCCGGCTGCTCGGCTTTTATGGACGCGGGCGCCGCAATGCACTCACGCCCGAGCTGGTGGAACTGACGCTGACCTTTCCCGATCTGCCGCCGGCCTTCGACGGCTATCGCATCCTTCATCTCAGCGACACACATTTGGATTATCTTCCCGAGCTTGCGGTCACGGCGCGGGCGCGCTTGTCCGGCAAGGATGTCGATCTTTTAGCGCTGACCGGGGATGTGCAAGGCCATTACCGTGCGCCGTTGCGCGATGCCGTGGCGCCGCTCGCCGAGCTCGTGTCCGGAATCGGGGTCGGTGACCGCCGGCTTGCCGTGCTCGGCAATCACGACCCGGCCGCTATGGCCGAGGCGCTCGAGGGATTGGGATTCGCCGTGCTGCTCAACCAATCGACCGTGCTGGGGCGTCGGGACCAGCACATCATCGTCACCGGCCTCGACGATGTGCATCGCTTTTACACCCCGTATGCCCGCCGCGCGCTCAGCGACGCCCCGGGCGGGTTCCGCATCGCCCTTGTTCATTCCGCCGAGGTTGCCGACTATGCGGCGGCGGCCGGCTATGCACTCTATTTATGCGGCCATACGCATGGCGGACAGATCCGCTTGCCCAACGGCCGCTCCCTCTTCACGCGGCTGCGCCGCTGTCGTTTCGGTGCCGACGGGGAGTGGCGCGCCGGGCGGATGATCGGCTATACCAGTCGCGGCCTCGGGATCAGCGGCGCGCCGTTGCGCTATAATTGCCCGGGCGAGATGTCGATCATTACGCTGCGTCGGCAAGAAGTGGCGAAAGGAATGATTTCGTGATGATGAAAGTTGCGCGGATCGCGGCGGGTCTCGTCCTGCTCGCCGCGCTGTTCTACTTTCGTCTGATCGACCTCGATCAACTCCGAAAGGCGCTGGATCATCCCGGCCTTCTGCTCGTCGCGACCTTCGCCTGCATGGCGGCGGTTCCGCTCTCGGGGCTACGCTGGCACATTCTGCTGCGCTCGCAAGGGCTGGTGCTGCATCTTCGCCACACGATCCGCATCGTCGCGATGGGCGCATTCTTTGCGACCTTCCTGCCCGGCGCCGCCGGCGGCGATATCGTTCGCGGCGTCTACCTTTATCAGGCCTCGCACGGCCGGCGCACCAGCGCGCTCTGGTCGATTTTCATCGACCGCCTGATCGGGCTTGCAGCCTTCGTCTTGTTCGGCGTGTTGGCGACGCTGACGCGACCGCGCGCGGATTACGGAATGCTCGAATATGGCATGTTCGTGCTCGCCCTGCTGTTCCTGATCGCGATCATGGTGCTGTTTCTCTTCGGCCATCGCATTGCCCAGCTCATCAATCTCGCTTTCGCCAATCGCTCGCATCGCCTGGCAGCAATCGTCGATGATGCCGGTGCCGCGCTTCATCAATATGCGCGCCAATGGCGCAGCATCGTGGTGTGCCTTGCGATCTCGCTCGTTATCGTGCTTCTCGTCGCCATCAGCATCGTCATCATCGCCGCGGCGATGGAGTTCGGCGGGTTGAGCCCCATCGAATACGGTATCGCCGGCGTCTATGCCATGATCGCAAACAGCCTGCCTTTCACGCCGGGCGGGCTCGGCATCGGCGAAGGCGCCTTCGCGTCGGCCTGCGTCGCACTCGAGCCCGCGACGAGCAACATTCCCTACGGAACGATTTTTCTCGTGGTCCGCTGCGTCATCGTCATGTCGACGCTGCCCGGTCTGATCCTCTACCTCGTCTATCCGCACCGTGCTCAGCTCCTGGTGCCGGTCAATCCCGATCCTTACCCCTAGAGTGAGCGCGTGAACGGTCGGCTCTTTCTTGCGGCCGCCGGCTTGGCCGGAGCGATTTCCGTTGCGGTCGGCGCCCTTGCGCGTCATGCACTGGCCGCCGATGCGTATCGGTTGGAGCTCGCAATGACCTCGGTGCGCTACGGGCTCGTTCACGCGGTCGCGTTGCTCGGCGTCGTGCTGCTGCTGCAGCGCCCCGAGGCGGGGTTCTGGGTGCGGGCGGCGGGGTGGCTCTTCACCCTCGGTCTCGCTCTTTTCTGCCTCTCCCTCGATCTCGTCGCGCTGGGCGCGCCATCGGGATTGGTGGTTCTGGCGCCGTGGGGCGGCACGGCATTCATCCTCGGCTGGATCGCTCTCTTGATCGCGGCCTTGCGCGCACGCCCAGCCGACTGAGACGCGCGTTGCGTGTCCCCGATGCCGCGGTCGGCTAGCGCATGCCTTTCGGCACGGCGATGCCGGCTTCGTCGTAGTAACGCAGGGCGCCGGCGTGGAGCTTGATGCCGAGAGCGGGTATGACCGCGGGGGTTACTGCTTTCCAGGCAAGATTGCGTCCGGTCAAGGCCGGCAGCTGCGACCAGAAAGCCTTTGTCAGCGCGTAGGCGGTAGCGGTGCTCATGCGGCGCGTCGTGTACGCGCCGGCGGGCACGGCGATGGTCGTGACATCCTCATCGACCCCCGGATAAGTGCCTTTCGGAATCACCTGCTGCACGGTGTTGTCGTCGGCCGCCAGGATCTTGGCGATTTCGTTCTGGCCGAGCCCGAGCAGGCGAATCGACGTTTCCTTCGCAATATCGTTCACCATCGGAATCGGGAAGCTGCCGGCGAGCGCCAGGCCGCTCACCTTGTTGCTCATCACCGCTGCCGGTGCGGCGGCGACATCGATATCGAGAAGCTGCACTTTTTTCTCGATGCCGATCACCTGTAACACGCTCGCGGTGAGCCGTTCGCTGACGCTGCCCTTACTCCCCGGGACAAAGCTGTGGCCGGCGAGCTCAGCGATCGATTGAATGCCGCTGTCCTGACGCACGACCCAATGCACGGTCTGGAACGGAATCGGGAAGAGCGCGCGAATGTCGTAATAGCCGGGATTCTTCCGGAACGGCTTGGCGCCGCGATGTGAGAGGTGAATGATGCTGCGCGAGGCGGTGAAGATCGTGTTGGCACTGTTTTTCGGCGCGTCCATGACATTCTGAACACTGCCCTGACTCTCGCGGACGTCGAGCGAGAATTTGCCGTTGCCGGCGAGGACGAGAGCTTCGGAGAATTGCCGCGCGAGCGGATAGTTGGCGCTGTCCGCCTTGCCGGCGCGCACGGTAACGGTCGTCGTCGTCTCTTTCGCAGCACCGGAGACGACGGAAAGAGGGCCTGTCAGAAAAAGGACCGCGAGGCAACCCGCCGCCCCCAAGAATTGTTTTGCGCCCAAAGCCTCGCCACCCAGTTTCGGGCCGGCCTTGCCGATGAACCTTGGCCGGTCCCGATCTAAAGTCATCCGCTATACCGCCGTCCCGCGCCTCCGGCAAGCGAGTTGATCTCGCTTTATCGTGAGGTTGGCGGCTATCTTACAGTTATGCAATGTTGCCCCGTTTTCGACCACGCGTTTCGTCGACAGCTGCACGTCCTGCTCGATTGGCGGCGCGATGTGCGCGCGTTTCGCCCCGATCCGGTGCCCGATGAAACCCTGCGGCGCCTCATCGCTCTTGCGTGTCGCGCGCCCTCGGTGGGACTGAGCCAGCCCTGGCGGTTCGTGCTGGTCGACGATCTGGCGCGCCGTGCCGCCATTCGCCGCAGCTTCGAGCGCTGCAACGCCGCGGCGCTCGCGGAGGAAGCACCCGACCGCGCGGCGCTCTATGCGCGTTTGAAGCTGTCGGGATTGGATGATGCGCCGGTTCACCTCGCGGTTTTCACCGATCCGGCAACGCGTCAGGGTCACGAGCGCGGACGTCGCACCATGCCGGAGATGATCGAGTATTCGGCGGTCGCCGCCATCCACACCTTATGGCTCGCCGCGCGCGCCGAAGGGATCGGCATGGGATGGGTGTCGATCCTCGATCCGAACGAGGTGACAGCGGCACTCGACATCGTCCCGAGCTGGAAGCTGATCGGCTATTTCTGCATTGGCTTTCCGCAAGGCGAGGATTCGATACCCCTCCTCGAGCGAGCGGATTGGGAGCGGCGACGGCCTTGCGCGTCTTTCGTCATTCGGCGTTGAGGCTCGCTTTCGGCATGCCTTGATGAAGGAGTTTTCATGACGACGCTGCTTTATACGCATGATGCTTGCCTCGCCCATGATCCGGGATCCTACCATCCGGAATCGCCGGAGCGCCTCAAGGCCGTTGTCGCTGCGCTTGCGGCGCCTCCATTCGCGGCTCTCGCGCGCCGCAGCGCACCACGCGCGGCGCTCGACGACATTGTGCGCGTTCATCCTGGCGCCTTCGCCGAGCGCCTGCTGGCGGCGGTGCCGCGCGACGGCCATGCCGCGATCGATGCCGATACCGTCCTCTCGCCTGGATCCGGCGAAGCGGCGTTGCGCGCTGCGGGTGCCGTTGTCGCCGCGGTCGATGCCGTGATCGCCGGCGAGGCCGCGAACGCGTTCTGCGCCGTGCGCCCGCCCGGTCACCACGCCGAACCGCGCCGCGCCATGGGTTTTTGCCTCTTCAACAATGTTGCGATCGGCGCGCTGCATGCGCGCGCGGTGCACGGTCTCACGCGCGTCGCGGTTGTCGATTTCGATGTCCACCACGGGAATGGCACGCAAGCCGCATTCGAGGAAGACCCGAATCTCTTTTACGCCTCGACTCATCAGATGCCCCTCTATCCCGGCAGCGGCGCGGCGAGCGAGCGGGGCAGGGGAAACATCGTCAACGTGCCGCTCGCACCGATGAACGGGTCGCGCGAGTTTCGTGCCGCCTATACCGGGCAAATCCTGCCGGCGCTCGACGCCTTTGCGCCCGAGCTCGTGCTCGTCTCCGCGGGGTTCGATGCGCATCGCAACGATCCGTTGGCGCAGCTGATGCTGGTGGAGGACGATTATGCCTGGATCACCGAGGCGTTGCTTCAGCTCGCCGCGCGTCACGCGCAAGGCAGGCTCGTCTCCACGCTCGAAGGCGGCTACGATCTCGACGCGCTGGCCGCATCGGCGGCGGCGCATGTCGGCAAGTTGATGGCAGCGTAGTCCAGGTTTTAGGCGGCCGGGCGCTTGCCCTGGCGCGACCAGGTCCCTAGAGTGACCGCGATTGCAAAGAGGGGTTGATGGTCGAGACGGGTCTACCACCCGATATCGCAGCAATGAGTTTCGAGGTGGCCTTGGCCGAGCTGGAGGCGATTGTGAAGCGACTCGAGGCCGGCAATGCCAAGCTCGACGACGCGATTTCTTCCTACGAACGGGGTGCTTTGCTGAAGCGGCACTGCGAAGCGAAGCTGCGCGAAGCGCAAGCGCGCGTCGATAAGATCGTCATGGGATCGGATGGCACGACTAGCCTCGAGAAGCTAACCCTTGACTGAACAACTCTGGTCACCCGAGATGGACTTTCCCGCAGCGCTCGCCGAGACGGCGACGCTCACCAATGCCGCGATCGACAAAATCATTCAGGTCCCGGCGGGACTCGAGTCGCGCGTCTTCGAGGCCATGCGCTATGCCGCGTTGGCGCCGGGCAAGAGGCTGCGGCCATTTCTCGTTCTGGCGAGCGCGCAGCTCTTCTCGGTCGCGACGCGCAGCGCGCTGCAAGTGGCCTGCGCCATCGAGTTGGTCCATGCCTATTCGCTGGTGCATGACGATCTGCCGGCCATGGACAACAGCGATCTGCGGCGCGGTCTTCCTACCTGTCACAAAGCCTTTGACGACGCGACGGCGGTGCTCGCGGGCGATGGGCTTTTGACCTTGGCGTTCGAGGTCCTGGCCGAGCCCGACACGCATGGCGATCCGGCCGTGCGCTGCGAGCTCGTGGCCTCGCTCGCGCAAGCGGCTGGCGCGAACGGCATGGTCGGCGGACAGATGATCGATCTTCTCGCCGAGCACCGGCCGGATCTCGATATCGGCGCGATCACGCGGCTGCAGCGCTTGAAGACCGGCGCGCTGATCGCTTTTGCTTGCGAGGCGGGCGCGATACTTGGCAAGGCGCCGCAGGAACTTCGGCTGGCGCTCCGTGGTTATGCTCATGATCTCGGCTTGGCGTTCCAGATCGCCGACGACCTTCTCGACGTCGAAGGGTCGGCGGGGATGACCGGCAAGCCCGTGGGTCAGGACGCGGCCGCCGGCAAGGCCACCTTCGTCTCGATCCTCGGCGCCGAGCGCGCCCGCGCCCAAGCCGATGTTCTCATCCGTCAAGCGGTCGCGCATCTCGAGCTTTTCGAAGATAGAGCGGATCTTTTGCGCAAAGCCGCGCGTTTTGTCGTCGAACGTCGCACATGATCTCACGACGCAAAGCCATCATCTCAGCCTTGGGGCTGCTCGCCGTCGGAGCCGGAGCAACGCCGGCCCGGGCGGCCGACCCGACGGCGACGCTGAATAACTTTTACAAGGTCCTGCTCGCCGTCATGAGGGACGGTCCGACGCTCGGCTTCAAGGGCCGGTTCGACCGGCTCTCTCCGGCGGTTCGCCAGGCCTATGATCTGCCGCTGATGACGCGACTCGTGGTCGGCTTGGGCTGGCAGAGCATTTCGCCGCCCGAGCAGCAGCAGCTGGTCGACGCGTTCAGCGACTTCAGCATCGCGAATTATGCGAGCCAGTTCGACGATTACTCCGGCGAAAGCTTCGAAGTGAGCCCCAAGGTCGATCCGGCGCCGGGCGGCGATGTCGTCGTTCGGACCAAGCTCGTTCAGACGAACGATAAGCCGGTCGAGCTCGATTACCTGCTCCGCAACAGCAGCGGCGGGTGGCACATCATCGACGTTTATCTGAATGGGACCGTCAGCCAGCTGGCGACGCGGCGCTCGGAATTCTCGTCCGTGCTGCGGCAGCAGGGCGTCGGCGGTCTGATCGCCCTCTTGAAGCAACGAACGTCGGCGCTCGCTACGTCCAGTCACTAACGATGACCGGCCGCTGAGCGGGCCCGCTGCGAGAGCGAGACCTCGACGACATTTTCCTTATCGTCATGGCCGGCCTCCTTGCCAGGCATCGACGTCTTAAGATGCGAGATGGACCCGGGGATGCGCGGAGCAAGCCCGCGCATGACGACAAGTGCTTCAGTCTAGTGATTCGGCGAAGGCGGTGCCGCGCCCGGATCTTGATAGAGCAACTCGAGTTCCGGCGGCGTGGGCGCCGGCTCGCCATGGCGGAGAACGCTCGCCCGGTGCTGGCGGTAAAGGCTCCTGATTTCGGCGTAGAGGTCGATGGCCGTCCGCTGGATCTCGTCGAGGTTCTTGAGATTGCGCGCGCGCTCATCGATGCCCTCGCCGCCCATGCGCGCATAGGTCGCGACATCGGCGCCGTAATCATAAGCGAGATACGAGAACGGATCGGCAAAGCCATCTGCGGTCAGGCCAACGACATCGCGGGGATTGGAGGGGCCGAGGATTGGCAGCACCAGATAAGGACCTTCCGGAACGCCATAATGATAAAGCGTCTGGCCAAAATCGCCCGATTGCTTTTCGATGCCCCATTCGGATGCCCAGTCGTAGATGCCGCCGACGCCCACCGTGCTGTTGATGGCAAAGCGCTCGGCGGTCCAGCCCGCGCGCTGGAATTCCGTCTGCACCATGTTATTGGCGAAGATCACCGGCTCATGCAGATTGTCGAGGAAATTGCGCACCCGATCGCGACCGAATTGCGGGATGACCTCGTCATAGACCTGCGCCACCGGCTTGATCAGCCACTTGTCGACGAACATGTCGAACGCGAAGATCCGCCGGTTCATCGGCTCGAGCGGGTCGTTATTCGCCTCGAATTGCGCCCGCGCAGCCGGATCGGTCGGGGGTGTTGCGCACGCCGCCAGCATCAGCAACGGCACAAGAATTGCCAAGACTCTCTTCGAAATTTTTCTATGGTCCACGATCGCCGCCGGTTGTTCCATATTTTCGTGGCGTCCGCCGGCCACGGATTTGAAGTGTGGTATGGTTTACAAGCAAGGCTATGAATGCAACAGCAAAGTTTGGCGCTACCCCAACCGGCTTCAAGTTGCACCGACGACCGATAAGACTAGATTAATTTAGGCATCCATTTGCAAATGCTCGGCTTTTTCGCATGGCTTCTGATTGCGTCCAGCGCCGCGGGATGCGTCTACCTGTGGTATGCTTGCCACGCTGTCGAACGCTTTTCGCGAAGCGGTATGCCGCGCGCGAAAACAGAGCCGCCAGTCACCGTCTTGAAGCCCTTGCGCGGTGAAGACTCAGCTCTTGCCGAGAACCTGCGCTCCTTCTGTCGTCAGGACTACGCGGCCTTCCAAATCGTGTTTGGGGTTGCCGATGCCGATGATGCGGCAATCCCCGTGGTCCGCGCGCTGATGGCGGAATTTCCCGGGCTCGACCTCGCGCTCATCGTCGATCCGCGCCGCGGCGGCGCCAATTTCAAGATCGCCAATTTGCGCAACATGCTGCCCGCGGCGCGACATGGCATCCTCGTGATCGCCGATAGCGACATGCGGGTCTCGCCTCAATATCTCGCGGCTGTGACCGCGCCTCTCGTCGATGGCGCCGAGGCCGCCTCCGAAACCGGGCTCGTCACCTGCCTTTACCGCGGTGTGTCGAGCGGCGGATTGTGGTCGGATCTCGCCTCTCTTCACATCAATCACGGCTTCCTCCCACAGGCCGTGGTCGCGGAGACGCTGGGCCTCGGCGCCGGCTGCTTTGGCGCGACCATGGCGCTGAAGCGATCGACGCTCGACGCCGCCGGCGCACTCGATGCGCTCGCCAATACCCTTGCCGACGACTATGCGCTGGGCCAGGCAGTGCGTCGTCTGGGGCTCAAGGTCGAGCTGTCGCCCTATCTCGTCGACGACATCGTCGCGGAGGGGAGCTTCCTCGGGCTCTTCCGTCACGAGCTCCGCTGGGCGCGGACGATTCGCCTCGTCGCGCCCTCGGGATTTCTCGGCTCGGCGATCACCTATCCGGTTCCGTTTGCCATTCTTGCTGCGATTTTAGGAATTTTGCCGATAGCGGCCCCCGCCATGCTGGCCACGGCGCTCCTATGCCGCCTTGCGACAGCTTGGCGCATCGACCGCGCCCTCGGCCTCAAGCGCTCGCCCTGGTGGCAGTTGCCCCTGCGGGATTTATTGTCCTTTACGATATTTATCGCTAGTTTCCTCGGCCGTCGCATCGCTTGGCGCGGCCGTAAATTCCGCATCGGCCGCAGCGGGCAATTGATCATCGACGGGCCCAGCCATTTATGAGCCGTTTCGAAAAAGGACTGCCGGCATGATGAAGACCCTGTTTCTCCAACCGCCGTCTTTCGAAGGTTTCGATGGCGGCGCCGGCTCGCGCTATCAGGCGCGGCGCGAAATCCGCTCCTTCTGGTATCCGACTTGGCTTGCCCAGCCGGCGGCGCTGGTCGAGGGCAGCCGGCTGATCGATGCTCCGCCCGCCGGCCTCGAGCTTGCCGACGTGCTGCCGCTCGCCAAGGATTACGAGCTCGTGGTGATGCACACCTCGACGCCCTCCTTCGCCAATGACGTGAAAGTGGCGCAGGCGATGAAAGAGGTGAATCCGAATCTCAAAGT
>CAYMNX010000318.1:0-4458 GCA_964391905.1 uncultured Rhizobiaceae bacterium | reverse complement strand
CGGACGCCGCCCAATAATGGTGCCATAAAAAAGAGCGGTAGGATGCGCCTCCGGCTGTTTATGAAGCCAGTGCACCCGCCGGATCGTCCGATGCACGACACCTAGGCCGAGGCTATAGATAAATCGCTCATCGACGACCGGCTCGGCTTCGATGAGATGTTCCTGGGCGAGCATTATTCGGCCTCGACCGAGCCCTACCCCTCGCCGCTGATGTTCATGGCGAGCCTGGTTCCGCGGACGCGCAATCTCGATTTCGGCACCGGCGTCCTGTCGCTGCCCAACCGTCATCCAGCGATCATCGCCGGGGAAGCCGCGCAATTCGACCATCTGAGCCGCGGTCGCTTCATCCTCGGCATCGGCACCGGCAGCCTCATCTCCGATTTCGAGCTCTTGGGCAATGGCGATGCCGCCTTGCGCAATCGCATGCTGCTCGAATCGATTGACATGATCGAGAAGATCTGGTCGCAGGATCCGCCCTATGATCTGCGCGGCGAATTCTGGACGGCGCAGATCGAGCGCACCGTCAATCCGAAGCTCGGCATCGGCGTCATGCCGAAACCTTATCAACAACCGCGACCGCCCATCTGTATCACCGCGGCGAGCCCCAATTCGGAGACGGTCCGCATCGCCGGGCAGCGCGGCTGGGGACCGGTCTCGAGCTCGTTCCTCACCGCTCCTGGCCTCGCTTCGCATTGGACGAAGCTGCGGCAGGGCGCGGCCGATGCCGGTAAGCCACCGAACAGCGCGGCATGGCGCGTCGTCCGCTGCATTCACGTCGCAGCGAGCGACAGCGAGGCGGAAGCGCGGGTGATGAGCGCCGAATCCGCCTACCGTTACTACTTTGGCTACATGAGCGAGATCTTGCGCGGCTTGGGCCGCCTCGTCGCGTTGAAGCCGCGTCCTGATATGCCCGATGACGAGGTCACTGTCGAAAAGATCATCCAATCGCGTGTGATCTTCGGCTCGCCGCAGAGCGTGCTCGACCAACTCGTGGCGCTACGCGACGAGGCGGGCCCCTTCGGCAGCCTGCTGATGACCGGCGTCGATTGGGGGGGCCGCAACGAAGCCTGGGAGCGCGAATCGATGCACCGGCTTGCCGACGAGGTGATGCCGCGCTTGTCCCAGCATGCCGCCGCGCAGGCGGCTGAATAACGAAACCGAAAGAGGAGGAAATCATGCCCGATGCCACGACGACCACGACGACCGAAAAGCCCAAACCCGCTTTGAAGCTCAACTTCCTCTCGCATGGCACGCTCGAATCCCGCGACCTCGAATTCTCGCGCAAATTCTACGAGGAGTTCCTGGGGCTCGAAGTCGTACAGACGAGCCAGATCTCGCTGATGGTGCGCCTGGGCGGCAAGCATTGCATCGCCGTCGTTTATACAAAGCGGCCCAGCGAGATGGGGCTCCTCAACCATAACGGCCTCGATGTCGAGACCCAGGAAGAGGTCGACGAGGCTTATCGCATCACCGTCGCTCAGGCCGAGAAGTGGAAGCTCCACAAGATCACGAAACCGGTGCTACAGCACGGCACCTACAGCTTCTACTTCTGGGACGCGGATGAGAATTGCTGGGAAATCCTGACCAATCCCAAAGGCGGCTATGATTGGCTCTACGAGGTCGGCGATCAGACCGGCAAAGGCCATCACGATCGCAATTTCAAGCGGCCGGGCGTGAAGATGTAAACGGCGCATCTGCTGCCGCGGCGGGAAAGTAAAGATCGATGCGCGTGCCCTTTCCGGGCGCGCTCGTGACCGCGATATGCCCGCCATGGCCGGTGACGATGCCGTGGACGATCGAGAGGCCGAGACCCGTTCCCTGCCCGACGGCTCTCGTCGTGAAAAAGGGCTCGAAGATGCGTTGCTGCGTCGCCTCGTCCATGCCCATGCCGGTATCGCTTACCGATAGCCGTATCTCTTTTTGACCGAGCGGGTTCGTTATGGCGTCGAGGCCGACCATGATCGTTCCGATCTCGCCGCCGATCGCTTGCGAGGCGTTCGAGACGAGATTGGTGACGATCTGATGAACTTGCGATGCATCGGCCAGCAGCGTCGGCACTTCCTTGATCTGCGCTTCCAGAGTGATCGATGACGGGATCGTCGCACGCAGCAGCTTCAGCGCCTCGGCGACGATTTCCGCCATGTCCGTTTCGCGCTTCTCGACATCGTCCTTTCGGCTGAAGGCGACGACGCGCTTGACGAGATCGCGCGCGCGTTCACTTGCTTCGTAGATGGTTTCGAGATTGGTGCGAATGAGGCTGCCTGGCTCGAAGCGACGCGCCGTCAGCTTGCTGAGCGCCATGATCGGGACGAGCGTGTTGTTGAGGTCGTGCGCGATGCCGCCCGCCAGCGTGCCGAGCGCCTCGAGCTTTTGTGAATGGAGCAGCTGCCGCTCGAGTTCGCGCTCCCGGCGCTCGGCAAGACGCCGTTCGGTGACGTCCTGCAGCGTGCCGAAAAGGCGGATCGGTCGCTTCTCGTCATCGTAAAGAACGGCGGTTTCGCGACGCACGATCCGCTCCGTACCATCCGGCCGCACGATCCGGTGCTCCAACGGCTTGCCCGGCTGGCCGGCGATATCGGCTGCCCGGCGCTCGATGAATTGCTGCCGGTCGTCGGGATGGGTCAGCTCGATTATCGCTTCGATGGGCGGCACGCCCGCCGTCTTGTCGAGCCCCAGCACATGGTACATCTCGTCCGACCATTCGCCTTCGCCGGTGGCGAGATCGCGCGCGAAGCTGCCGATACCGGCTAGACGCTGCGCCCGCGCGAGATTCTCGCGGCTGCGGCGCAGCTCGGTCTCGATCTTCTTGCGCTCCGTGACATCCGCGAAGGTGCCGTGGAGGCGGATCGGTCGCCCAGCATCATCGCATACGACGGCGCTCTCGCGACGCACGATCCTTTCGGTGCCGTCGCGCCGAATGATGCGGAACTCGATCGCCGGGCCGGCCTTGCCCTGGATTTCGAGCTTTCTTGCCGCCCAAAACGACTCGCGATCGTCCGGGTGCATGAGGGCCGCCAAGGCTTCGGGACCCGTCACGAACGTGCCCGGCTCAACACCAAGAATGCGGTACATTTCGTCCGACCATTCCGCTTGGCCGGTTATCAGATCCTGCTCGAAGCTCCCCATCGCCGCAAGACGCTGCGCAAGAGCGAGGTTCTCGCGGCTGCGCTGCATCTCGATCTCGATCCGCTTGCGCTCGGTGATATCCTGCACCGTGCCGAACATGCGAACGGCCTTACCCGCTTGATCAAACACGACGCCGTAGTCGCGATGGAGAATTCGTTCTTCTCCGTCCGATCGAATGATGCGGAAGTCAAGCGAGGAGTTTTCCCTTTTGAGCGCTGCGTCTCGACCTTCGATGAATTTCTGCCGATCTTCGGGATGAACGATCGACAGCAACGTCTCGGCCATGCCCCGCGTTGGTCGTTCGGTTAAGCCCCAGATATGCAGAAACTCGTCGGACCATTCGAATTTGCCGGTAATGAGATCCCGCTCGAAACTGCCGATGCCGGCAATCTGCTGCGCGCGCGCCAAGTTCTCGCGACTGCGCCGCAGTTCATTCTCAGTCTTCTTGCGTTCGGTAATGTCCTGCACCGTTCCGAACATGCGAATGGGCTTGCCCTGCTCGTCGAAGATGGCGCGATATTCGGGATGAACGATGCGCTCTTCGCCGTTGGGTCCAACAATCCGGAAATCGATCGCGGGGACTGGCTTATTTTGCAGAACCGCGTTCCTCGCTTCGACGAATTTCTGGCGATCGTCGGGATGGACGCGCGTCAGCAGCGTTTGATGCAGCCTTCCGGGCGGAATGCGCTCGAGGCCCCAGATGCGCATGAACTCGTCCGACCACTCGCCTTCGCCGGTGACGAGATTGCGCTCGAAACTGCCGATACCGGCGATCTGCTGCGCGCGCGCCAAATTCTCGCGGCTGCGCCGCAGCTCATCTTCGATCTTCTTGCGCTCCGTCACATCCTGCAAGGTGCCGCAGAGGCCTATGGGCCTGCCGCCTTCGTCAAACAAGATCTCGCATTCGCGGTGAAGGACACGCTCGGTCCCATCGGGTCGTATGATGCGGTAGTCGATCGGCGGGCTCGGCTGCCCGGCCGCCGCACTGCGCCTGAATTCCTCGACTCGCTCACGATCTTCGGGGTGGACGAGCGTGTGCAGAAATTCAACACGCGCCTCAGGAGTGCCCTTCGCGACGCCGTGAATGCGATAAAGCTCATCCGAGAGCTCGATCTCCCCGGTGAGGAGATTGCGCTCGAAGCTGCCGATGCCGGCGATGCGCTGCGCGCGAGCGAGATTTTCGCGGCTGCGGCGCAATTCGAGCTCAATCTGCTTGCGCTCGGTGACGTCCTGGATGGTGCCGAACAGCCGGAGCGGCCTGCCGTCCTCGTCGAAATCGGTACTGTATTCGTTGTGCAAAATTCTCTCCGCGCCATCGGGTCGAATGATGCG
>CAYMNX010000317.1:0-10642 GCA_964391905.1 uncultured Rhizobiaceae bacterium | reverse complement strand
GACGGCCCGAACGCCAACCCCTTTGACGGTCCGCGCAGCCGGCGCTTCCCGACTCTCCCCCACGATTTCAACAAGGCCGGCCGAATCATCAAGCGCGCCGCCGATAAGCTCGGGCTCCATCTGGTTCGCGATCCGCTTGCGATACCGACGCAGCCATGGGAGGGACGCCCTGCTTGCATCAATGCCGGTACATGTCGCCTCGGATGCCAAATCATGGCGAAGTCGAGCATCGACGTGACCTATATTCCGAAGGCCGAGGCCACGGGCCGGGTCGAGATCCGGACCTCATGCATGGCGCGCGAGATCACGCTCGGTTCGGATGGGAGGGCGCGCAGCGTCGTTTATTTCGACCCCGAGGGAAGAGAGCAGGAGATCGAAGCCCGCGCCATTGTCGTCGCCGGCAATGCGATCGAAACGCCCCGCCTCCTGTTGATGAGCGTGTCCAGCCGCTTTCCCAACGGACTGGCCAATTCCAGCGGGCTCGTCGGAAAATATTTCACGGAGCATCCGTCGATCACCACCTTCGGGGCTTTTGCCGAACGCCTCGACCCATGGCGCGGCGTCCCTTCGAGCGGAATTCTGCAGGACTATTACGAAACGGATAAACGCAACAATTTCGTGCGCGGCGCAACGATCATCGTCGAGAATGGATGGCAGTGGCCTTACGCCCTCGCGCGGCGTGTCGGTGGGTGGGGCTCGGAACATAAATCCCGAATGAAGGACTTGTTTGGCCGCGTCATCAGCCTTGCTTGCGTGGCCGAGCAATTGCCCGACCCGCGCAACCAAGTAACCCTCGATCCGAAAGTAAAAGACAATTACGGCCTGCCGGTCCCCCGTATCCGCAATGAGTTGCGAGAGAACGACATTGCTTTGCTGAAAGCGATGTCCATCCGGCAAAAAGAGATACTCGAGGCCGCCGGCGCCGTCGAAATCTGGGAGGAGAAATACGTCTCGGGGGAATCCTCGCATTACTTGGGAACATGCCGCATGGGGACGAATCCCGAAACCTCGGTCGTCGATGCTTGGTGCCGAACCCATGATGTACCCAATCTCTTCATTGGCGACGGAAGTGTTTTCGTGACCGTCGGTGCTGCCAATCCGGCATTGACGATATCGGCCCTGGCGACGCGGACAGCAGAAGGCATCATAAACGCTTTCGAGGATGGGACGCTCTGAACGTCGCCCAGAGTAGCTACCGCTTTTCATAATAAAGATGCGGTGATTTCTATAATCAATCGGCCTCTCTATTCTAAAAAGAGAATTGAGGCCGTCTAAATCGCTCGATTGGAGTCATCACAAATCAATCATCGAGATTTTCATTACTTTGTCTCGAAACCGGGCGATGATATAGTTTAGTGGCAGAACGCAAATCCCTCGCCAGAAGATCGGGGATCCGAGAACTGTTGCGATGCGTTACGGGCGGCAAAATCAATACTGAACTCTAGTTCGCGGCGTGAATCGCGAAGAGTGCCGCTTTATTGGCAGTGGCGTGTCCTTGCCATCGCGCGACGGACGGATGCCATTGCCGGGAGACATGGGATGCACGTTCGGGTTCATGAGGGCAGCATCGACCATCAATCGCTCGACGAGCAAAGACGGTTCTGGAACGAATGGAACACGGCTTATCGGGAAGATGATTTTTTCGATCCGGTTTCTTTCAAGCGAGCCGATGCCACTCTGACCTTGATGCATTCGTTGCGTCTCCGTGATCCGGAGATTCTCGAGCTCGGCTGCAGCACCGGTTGGCTGAGCGTGCAGCTGGCCCAATTCGGTCGGGTCACGGCGGTCGATATTGCCGATGAAGTCGTCGCCAGAGCGGCCATTCGTTGGCCCAGCATCCATTTCCTCGCCGGTGACGTCATGCAGATCGATCTTCCGGCCGAGCGCTTCCACGTGATCGTCTGCTTGCAAACGCTGAGCGAGATTGCGGATGCTGCGGGCTTTATCGAAAAGATCCATTCTTGGCTGAAGGATGGTGGCTACCTCATCCTCACGACACATAATCCATTCGTTCTCCATCGCATGGATGTTCGGCCGAAGCTGCCGGCGCAAGTTCGCAATTGGATCGACAAAAAATCGTTGCGAAATCTGCTTGGGCGCTACTTCGTGCTGCTTCGCTTCACGACCATCGGACCGGACGGTCATCGCGGCATCTTGCGATTCGTCAATTCTTATAAGCTCACCGCGCTTTGGACACAGTTTTTCAACCAAAGCAGCCTCGACAGGATCAAGGAGAAATCCGGCTTCGGTCGAACCATCGTCGTGCTTGCGCAGAAGCGGCGCTCTTCGACTCATTAACGCCGACTAGATCGGCATAAATCGTTTGCGCGTGCCTGGCCACAAATAGAGCTTTGGATGACGTGACATGGGACATCCCAATCAGCAGAACTCGAATCCGCCCATCGACGACCAACGGCGTTTTTGGAACAAGTGGAATACCGAGTTCCGGGAGAATAGCGGAACCGACGAGATCAGCCGGCGTCGTGCCGCGAAAATCTTCGAGCTGTTGCGTTCTCTCGAGCTGAGCAAGCCGGAGATCGTCGAAATCGGTTGCGGCAGCGGATGGCTGGCCGAGCAATTGACGATGCTCGGCTCTGTTACGGGAATCGATCTCGCCGATGCCGTCATCGCGCGCGCACAAAACCGCAACACGGCAGCGCGGTTCATGGCGGGCGATTTTCTGACCATGAAGTTGCCCGCTGGCTATTACGATGTCGCCGTGTCCATTTCGACTCTTTCCCATGTCTACGACCAGCCGGCCTTCATCGAGCGTGTCGCTCGCATCCTCAAGCCGGGAGGCCATTTTGTGCTGGCGACCCAGAATCGATTCATTCTCGAGCGGACGGAAACCGTACGCGCGGCCGAGCGCGGACAAATCCGTCAATGGCTTACGATTGGACAGGCGAAGCGCTTGCTCAATGCCCATTTCGCCGTGCAACGGATAACGACCGTCTTTCCATCGGGGCATAGCGGTATCTTGCGCATCGTGAACTCATACAAGATCGGATCGGCATCCGAGAAACTCATCAGCCGCGCAAAGCTCGATGCTTTCAAGGAGCGTCTCGGATTAGGGCAAACGATCATCATCCTCGCCAAGAAGATCTAAGCTCGGCCGCAGCGGCATCGCGGCCGCGCGATGCCGGCGGGTGATGCTGTGTCGGGATCCGCGGCGCCTCCTAACGACCTCGCCGCCATCGATCGATTTCAATCTTGCCGCGGATATGACATGCTTACGCATATCGAAGGCATTGAGGTCGTTGATATTCATGTATTTGCGGGCGGCGACGTATGGACTTTTATTCGCGATGCTTTGGATGGCGACGGCCGCATTTGGCGACGCTCGGCCAGCGGTAGCGATTGCGGAGGCGACGATGTCGCCAGGCGCCCCCGCGCCGGGCCCATTGCGTGTCCTGGCGGCGAACCCCCGCTACTTTACGGCGGATGGCAGGAGCGTCGTCTTCCTGGCGGGCTCCCACACTTGGGCCAATTTGCAGGATATCGGCAAGACCGATCCGCCGCCGATATTCGATTTCGATGCTTTCCTGGATTTTCTCGTCGCTCGCCATCACAACTTCTTTCGTCTTTGGGCATGCGCGTTGCCGCACGGGAAGCAGGGCTTTTGCGATCCATTCCCGTGGCCGCGTACCGGCCCCGGCAATGCGAGCGATGGCAAGCCGAAATTTGATCTAACGAAATTCAACCAGGCTTATTTCGATCGCTTGCGCGCGCGAGTCATGGCGGCCGGCCGGCGCGGCATCTACGTCTCGATCATGTTGTTCGATGGCTATGGCGTCGAGTTCGATCGCGGCGCGACCGACGGCTACCCCTTCGATGACGGCAATAATGTCAATGGCATCGCGGCTCCGGACGCAAGTTCCCAAGATTTAAGCCGAGAGGCTGTCACCGCTATTCAGGATCGCTATGTGAAGAAGGTGATCGACACCGTCAATGATCTGGACAACGTGCTTTATGAGGTCGCCAACGAGGCCGGATCCTATTCGACGAAGTGGCAATACCACGTCATCGAACTCGTGAAGCACTACGAAGCCGGAATGGGAAAGCAGCATCCGGTCGGGATGACGTTCCAATATAAGGGAGGGACGGATGCGGCGCTTTTCGACAGTCCCGCTGACTGGATCTCACCGAGCGCCGCGCTGCCGCCTGAAGCGACCGGCAACAAGGTCATTATCAACGATACGGATCATTCATTCTACTACACAGAGATGCTCGCCGCCGGCCATGGCGGCGAGCGCGCCTGGGCTTGGGAGAATTTTACGCGCGGTAACAACCTCGCCTTTATGGATCCGTATCTAGACCCATGGCCAGGGCGAAATGTGCCGCGCGGGAATGAGGTCGATCCCTATTGGGAAGAAATACGCAGGACGTTGGGCGATATTCGCCGCTACGCTATCCGCCTCGATCTCGCTCGGATGACCCCCGCGCACCGGCTCGTCGGTGCAGAAGGTTTTTGCCTGGCGAATCCAGGCAGCGAATATCTTGTCTTCAGTCCGGCTCCTACTTCTTCTCGGTTCGCGCGTATCGTCAGCTGGTTCAGCGGCAACAGCTTTACGCTCGCGACCGTTCCGGGGAATTACGCCTACGAATGGTTCAATCCGGCGACCCATTCGGTCGAGCAAAAGGGCATGGTGACGGTCGGCGACAACCACGTCTTCACGGCGCCATTCGCCGGAGACGCCGTGCTCTGGCTACACAAGTAGGGGTGCCGCGAGCCCGATCACGCTTCTTGCCAGCGATGGTCCAAGACGAACACGCCGACGTTGGGAACCTTGCCCGTTCCATAGTAGTCGGATTCGGCAACCGTGAAGCGGACCGCGTTCTCCACATAGTCGACGAGCGTGCCGCCCACCAGCAGCGAGATATCGATACGGTATTCGGCTGGGGTCAGCGTGAGGCTGGGAATCTCGCAAATGAAGCGCTGTAGGCCGGATCGCTCCCCCCAGGCGCGATTGGGTTCAAAGCTCAGCCGCGCGGCAAACATGACCTGGCCGAAGAGATTCATGAAATTGATGCGCGCATCAAAATCGGCCGTCGCCTTTTCCAAATTGAAATCGAGGCAGATCCTGAGACCATCGCCGACGCGTGCGATTCCCGGAAACGGTTTCGCATCGGGTGTCAGAATTTCGATCTTTCGAAACCATGGCCGAAGGTGAGGGCGCCGCCCCGGCGCGGCGCGCAAATCGATGTTGAAGCCGAGATCGCTGTCCGTCCCGTTCGACGCCGCATGGATGTAGCTGCTGATGGCATCCTTGACGGGACCGTCATAGACGAGCTGCCCCCTGACCAGAACGATCCCTCTTTGACAAAGATTCTCAACGGCGGCCATGTTATGCGACACGAACAGGACGGTATGGCCGCCTTGGCCGAATTCGCTCATCTTTCCCAGGCATTTTCTTTGGAATGCCAAGTCGCCGACGGCGAGGACCTCGTCCACGATGAGAATTTCGGGATCGAGATGCGCGGCGACGGCGAAACCCAGCCGGACATACATGCCGCTCGAATATCGCTTGACGGGCGTATCGAGGAACCGTTCCAGCTCCGCGAATGCGACGATCTCGTCGAATTTTTCCTGAACTTCGGCGCGCGTCATTCCGAGCATCACGCCGCTGAGAAAGATGTTCTCGCGGCCGGTGAGATCCGGATGGAAACCGGTCCCGACTTCCAACAGGCTCGCGACCCGGCCGCGAAGCCTCACCTGTCCTTCGGTCGGGTCTGTGATCCGCGACAGGATCTTGAGGAGCGTGCTCTTGCCGGCACCGTTCGCGCCGATAATTCCAATCGCCTCGCCGTCACGCACGTTGAAGGAGACGTCTTTTAAGCTCCATATCCATTCCGAGGCATTCGTATTCCGCGGTTGACCGTGACGAAAGTCACGCAACACGCGATTGAGGCCGTGCGTCAGCGTTGCGCGGAGGCTGTCGTCGCGCCGCGACGGGCCTCCCAAGCGGTATTTTTTTGAGAGATGGGAAACTTCGACATTCAACGTCATCAGATGATATCCGCGAAGGTCCGCTCCATGCGGCTGAACAGCAGCAAGCCGCATACGAACAACAAGACGCTTACGATCAATGAAATGCTCACGACCTCCCAGCTGACGGGCCCGCCAAGAAGCGAATGCCGGAAGCCTGCGATCAGGCCGACCATGGGGTTCAGCGCCAGCACCGACTGATATTTGGCGGGAACGTAACTGAGCGGGTAGATAACCGGACTGACGAAGAGCCCCATTTGGATTAGAAAGGGAACCACATACTTGACATCGCGGAATCGCACGTTGAGCGCCGACAACGCGCAACCAAGGCCGCTCGCGGCCAGCATCGTGCCCATCACGTAGATCGGAAACCAGACGATATTCGTCGTGATCGGGCAGCGATAATAGGCGAGGAGGAATGCGAGCAGGACCATTCCGATGACGAAATCGAGCAATAGGGCTGCAATGCTCGCAACCGGAATGTACACCCGCGGAAAATAAACCTTTGACACGAGCACCTGATTGCCGATGAGGCTATTGCTCGACATGGTCACGGCGCCCGAGAAGAAGGTCCATAGCAAAAGGCCGGTATAGGCAAAGACCGGGTAAGGAACACCGTCGGCACCGACGCCGACAAGTCGGTTGAAGAAAAAGGTAAAGACCAACATCGCGAGAAGCGGCTGCAGAAGCGCCCATAGCCCGCCCAACAAGGTCTGCCGGTAGCGAATCTTGATATCGCGCCAAATGAGGAAGGCGAACAATTCGCGCGCCGACCACAGCTCCGCGAAGTCGATCAGCTGCCAACCCGAGCGGGGCTTTAGTATCACCTCTAGAGACCGCGACATGGCGAGTCCTCAAATTGCCGACTCATGGCTCTTGAGACGCGAGCGTCAGCGTGTTGGCTGCGGCGCCACATCCTGCTGCGCATTTGCACCGCCTGATACGGCCCCACTGAGGGAAGCGCCCTTGATGAGAGCGCTTACACGCGTGTCACCGTTCGCCTCTTTCCAAATCTCCCAAGGCGCCTGACCACTCTCGTAGAGATCATCCAATTGCTGCTTGTCCTTGAACGTGTCCATTGCCGCGAAAAAACCGTCATATTCGTACGCGACTAATTGTTTTTCCTTCATCAGCCGATCAAAGGGCGCAAACACCAGCTCTTCGCCGGGCCGCATGTAGCGAAAAATCTCCCGCTTCAAAATGAACATTCCACCATTGATGCGAATGCCGCAGCTCGACAGCTCCTTGATGCCGGTGACGAGGTTATTCGCTCCGGACTCGACGATGTGATAGCTCAGATTTGGCTTTACGCTCACGAAGGTTGCGATCCTGTCGTGTCTTCGCGCAAATTCAAAATATTGCGGAAAAGGGAGGTTCGTCAGGCCATCGCAATAATTGGCGAGAAATATCTCGTCGTTCCCGAGATATTTTTCCACCGCTTGCAGCCGCTGACCGATGTTCGAGCGCATTCCCGTATCGGCAAAAGTGATCGTCCAGTCCTGGATGTCGCTCGCCGAGAGCTCGAGATTCTTGCCGCCTTGGGAAAGCACAAAATCGTTCGACAACGCTTCGCTATAATTCAAGAAATATTGCTTGATGAGATCGCCGCGATAGCCGAGGCATAGGATAAAATCCCGATGTCCGAAATGCGCGTAATACTTCATGACGTGCCAAAGGATCGGGCGATAGCCGATCGGCACCATTGGCTTGGGAATGTGATCCGCGTAATCGCGCAGTCGCAATCCTAGACCGCCGCAAAACAGTACGACCTTCATGCGACTCTCCTTCTGTCGAGTTTCATCGCGGTTGCCAAATTCAAGATCAAGCGCATGAAGAAGGCGCCAATTCTCATCAAATGCGTCTCTCGTTAACCATTATAGATGTGCCGAGAAGAATAATCCCAACTCTGATTCGACCCAATCCTGTCCTGGCTCGTCTTAAGTATGGTTATAAGGGTTAATTCTTAACGAAGCCCGTCGACGCACGCTCATTCGCGCGCATGTCGCCGCAACAAGCGCCAATGCGCGGTTTCGATCGCGACCGTTCCACAGCCGGGGGTGAGCGCCGCCGCGTTGGCGGGGGTCGTCAAGAGAAAATCAACAGGATAGGCGAGGGAGGACGCGCACCCGTCGCGAAATACGGCGTTCCTGAATTCGCTGCGCCGGTACCACTCGCGCAGCTCGCGATCATTGGTCGGCGCGAATTTTTGGGAAACGAGGAACGGGTGCGAGGTGCGGCGCTCGAGGTCGAGAAATAAAGGCTCGATCGCGGGGTCGACCAGGACGACGGCCTCCGGAGGCATGGTCGCGAGGTAGTCGGCAATTGCTGCCTTGTCGGCTGCGAACGTCGCACGGGTATCGAGATCGTGATAGACGCGAAGCATCGCCGCGCTGAGGAACGATGGCAGCATGAGCGCGAGCGCGAGGGGCTTGATTACCGACGAATGGCGGGTGATGAGCTCATTGAGCCAAGACGCCGCAAGCATCAACCATAGCAACAGAATGAGCGACGACGGGCGAAAGGGGTAGTACTTGCCGACCGCGCCGGTGTGGCGTTCGATGAAAGCGGGAACGAGCGCAAGGAATAAATAGCAAATCAGAAGCGCGAGCCAGACCGCGAAACGCCGCTGGCGCTGCTGGTGGCTGGTGCGCGCAATGACGACGCATGCTGCCAGCATCGCCGCGGCAAAGAGATAGCCCGGCAGCCATTGAACGACGAAATTGTATCGGCTTATGAATGGTGCCCCGTGCCATGGTTCGCGAATAAGGGAAAAAATGACATCGGGACTTGGGGTATCGGCGATATCCGTCGCGGGAAGATCATTAAGGCGCGTCGAGACAATCAATCCGGTCAACGGCGCGGTCGCGATGAGGAATGCCATGCCGGCACTAACGACGTCGCGGAATTTGTTTTTTCCCTCGACAAGAAGAAGCACGAGAATGGCGCCGAACCAGAAGATGCCCACGAGAAAATGGAAATACGTCGCAAGCGCGCAGAGCGCCGTCACTCCGACCAAGTTATGGCGCAGCCTTGTGGCGCAAAGCGCGGCGAGGACAAGTCCATAGGCGACGACCTTGGCCTCGAAGCCGTGGAAAATCCATTCGCCCCCCATGAGGCTTTGATCCAACCCCGCGAACGCGATGATGACGATGACTCCGTCGAGAATCGAAAGCGCGAAAAGGCGAAAGACGAACGGCAGGAGCGCCGCGAAAGCGATCGCCGCCAGCAGCCGCGTGATCATTTGAGCCGATTCGAACCCCGTGAACGCAATCAGGTTGCCGAGCAAGAACTCATTCACAAAGCGGTGACGCGATGCATCGAAGACACCGCTCGTCGCGGCCGTCGGCAGGCCACTCACCGCTTTAGCGGCGAGCTGAAAATAGTTTTCTTCATTGTCCGTGAGAATGCCGTTGGGCGGCAGCAACAATAACAGCACGCCCAGGAGCAATACGACCTGGATCCAGCGATTCTCGAACGCTTTTGCCAAATCGCTGAGCCGCCATACGAATGCAGGTCCCCTTACGGCCGCGAGCACGCCATCGGTCTGCTCCACTTCGCCGCGATAGATATCGGTTTTAGGCTGATGAGGATGAGGCGATTGATCCATTGCCGAAACATTCTTGCGAAGGTTGAACGCCTTTCGACGGTTCTACAGCAGATGCGCCTGGTCATGCGGCTAACTGGCTGCAGGCCGCAATTCATCGACAGCAAGCACCGCAAAAACGCGGGATCGGCATTGTCAACGAAAAGAACAATTGCTGGCCCCGAACCGCCATGAGAATAGCAAGTGAGATGAGGCTTAAGGGAGGAGAATTTATACGCACGGAATTAATAATTCGGATCGCTCGCTCCCGCACGTTGAGCGAGCGATGGTTAGGGGGTGCCGGTGCGCCCGCCCCAGCCGACATCATGAAACGCCGCGAAAGGGCGATCTTAACCAAGAATACGCGGCGGGCTTTCTTCGCCGGCAGTAATTAATTAGTGCTTTGGCGTCAAGCATCTGGTAGAGAAACGGGCGTGCCAAACAGCGTGGCGCTGGGTGCTGGCGCGCCAAGCCGCCGTTGCGGGCCAAGCGCGGCGGCTCTCCCCGATGTGGCGCGACAAGGCGATGATCAAGCTATTGACGTTCACGACGCTTTACCCGAACGCAAAGCGGCGCGCCCATGGCGTGTTCGTCGAGAACCGCCTTCGTCATCTCATCGCGAGCGGCGGGGCGGAGGCGCGCGTGATGGCGCCTGTGCCTTACGTCCCGGCCCTGCCCGGCTTGCCGGAGCAGTACAAGGTCTTGAGCGATGTTCCGCCGCGCGAAGAGCGGCATGGGGTTGAGATCCTTCATCCGCGGTATTTCCTGCTGCCGAAAGTGTCGATGCAAGTCGCGCCTTTCTCGCTCTACGCCGCGGCGAAACGCTCTTTATCGCGGCTGCTGGCGGGCGGCTATGATTTCGACGTCATCGATGCGCATTACTTCTATCCAGATGGCGTCGCGGCGATCCTGCTGGGTCGGCATTTCGGCAAGCCGGTGACGATCACCGCGCGCGGCTCCGACATCAATCTCCTGCCGCGGTTCCGGTGGCCGCGCGCCATGATCCGCTGGGCGGCCAACGAGGCCGACGGGATCATCACGGTCTGCGAGGATCTGAAGACCTCGCTCACCCG
>CAYMNX010000316.1:0-5243 GCA_964391905.1 uncultured Rhizobiaceae bacterium | reverse complement strand
CGACCTGCGGGCACGTCATGAGCTGTTGCAAATCGCCGATGCCTCTGACCGGATCGCACAGCACGTGCGCGAGACCGCCGGGTGAGCGCGTCGCGGCGCGGTTATTCGCTACCGGGCTGGGCAGCCCATTTCCGCCGGCCGAATTGACGAGGCGCCGTGCTTTGCCGATAGGTCACATAGGAAGGGCTAGTCGAGCGCCGCGTATTCGCCGAGACAGGAGCCGCCATGGAACGCACGATGTGCTTCTCGCTCACGGTGGCGCTGCTCGTGGTGGCGTGTCTCACGCCGAGCCTGGCGCTGGCGCGCGGATCGGCTGGCGGCGCACGCATCGGCGGAGGCCCTGTCGTCGCCGGTAGGCCTGCGCTGGCGCAGGCTCATCCCCAGAAATCTGCGCCACACGCATCGCTCGGTTTTCCGCGCGATCATCGCTCCGCGTCGAACTTGCGCAATTCGTTCCAGCCATTCTTTCCGTTCTTTCCATTCGCCGGCTGGTATGGGGATTGGTGGGACAACGGCTATGCGCCGACGATAGCGGCGACACCGCAAATGCCCGATTTTGCGCCCTCCCCCTCCACGGCCGCCGTGGCGCCAGCGGAGCTGCCGCCATGCCGCGAAACCGTCGCCGGCGTGACCGTTATCCGCGGCAATCATTGCCACGCATAGCCCGCTATTGCCGCAGTCGCGGCTTGTAATACTCCCAACCACGCATCCAATTGCCATATAACACGCATGAAAGGACTCGTTTTTCTCGCCGCCTTTGGGCTCGCCTTGTCGTATCCGGCGCTGGCGCAGAGGATCGTCAATCCCGCGACGCAGCCACAGCTCGACCAGCTGCAGCTCCAGCTCAATCAGCGCCAGCAGGACATGCTGCAGATGCAGCGGCAGCCGCTGACGCAGCAGCAGAACTTTCAGCTCCAGCTGCAGCAGCAGCAATTGCAGCGCCAACAATTGCAGCTGCGGCGGCTTCAGCAGGACCAAGCCACCTGCCGCGCCCTCGGCCGGTGCTAGATCAACGGCACGAGCCCATCATTTCGCCAGGACGACGAGCGGCTCCTTTTTTCGACAACATAGGTGGCGAGCTCCGCCGCGTTGCCGTTGCCGACATTCTTTGCCCGCTCGCCCGTTCTGAGCGAGAGCGCTCGTCGTAGGCACGGTGCCAGCCACGATGGCGGTGAGCCTCGTGATGCGCAGGGTCATGGCCTCTTGGTGCGGTGCGCCTCTTCTCGATCGCCCCCTTCCGCGGCGTTCCTTCGACTGGATCGGAAGCGACCAGCCCGCCGCCCATCGCGGGCGCCGCCGACCGCGCCGCGCTACCCGCAACGGCGTATCGCCGGAACGAAATTCAAGGAGGCGAGTTGAAAGGCCAGCGTGAAACTCACTCGAGGTTTGTCATGAATGGATTGATTTATCTGGTCGGCCTCGTCGTCGTCATCATGGCGGTGCTCTCTTTCGTCGGGATCCGCTGACATGGACGACAGATTGCCGAGCACCGACACGCAACTCGCACACCCAAAGGTCGATTGGAGCGCGGTTGTTGGCGGCTCTGTGGTTGCCGTGGGCATTTCCTTTACCCTCCTCGCCTTTGGCTCGGCGATCGGGTTGTCGGTGATCTCGACTGCGCCGACCTGGCGCGATTCCTCGGCTTGGCTGTGGTTCATCTCCGGTCTCTTTCTCGTCTTCGTTGCCCTGTGCAGCTTCGGGTTCGGCGGCTACGTCTCGGGACGCATGCGAGCGCCTATCCGGGCTCCGAGTGTCGACACCGAATTCGGCGACGGCATGCATGGATTGATCACCTGGGGCCTTGCCATCCTTGTGACCGCGCTTCTCACGCTCGGCGGCGCGGCCACCGCCTCGCGGCTTACCGCGCCTTCCTCCGGAACGGCGGGTCCCGCTGCTTCGGTTGCCGGCGAGAACGTCATTGCGTCGGAGCTCGACCAACTCTTCCGCACCGATCGTGAATCGGCCGATCGCAACCTTACCTATCGTCGCGCCGAAGCTGCGCGCATCCTGCTGAAGAGCTCGGGACATAACGGTGTTTCGAACGATGACCGCCGCTACCTCGCGACCGTCGTCGCGAGCGAGACCGGCGTCAGCGAGACCGATGCCAGCGCCCGGGTAAGCCGCGTCATCACCGCTTCGGCTGACGAGCTTCATCGCGCGCGCAGCGCCGCGGTGCTGCAAGGCTTCCTCATCGCGGCAGGCCTGATGATCGGCGCGGCGGTAGCGTGGTACGCCGCGGCGGAAGGCGGACGCGATCGCGAGCGCAATCGGATCCCGGTCTGGAACTGGTCCTGGTCCAAGCAATAGTCGCAAAACAGTATCGAGAGTAGTTGCGCTCGGCGGCGCCGGCCTTGGGAGACAAGGCCGGCGCTTCGCCACGTGTCCCCGCCGCCGTCGAACAGGCTACCAGCGTCATGGGCGTCGCTCCGAGCGCTCGAGACCCTCCAAAAACGCAAGCCCCGCTTCGGCGGGGCTTTTATGTTAAGCTCATCCCAATGTCCGACGACGATCGCCGACCACTGCCTAACGGGTACCGACAAGGCATCATAACCGCGATCACCGTCTTGCTGGGTTTCTCGCTTCTCTTCGCTCGCTTCTGGAGCTTCGAAGCGGAAGGCGATTGGACCCCGGCCGGCGTCGTTGCCGCGCTGCTCTTAGGTGTTTCGATTGCGTTACAATTCGTCGCGCTCTGGCGATCTGTGCAGGTCGAAGACGATGACGAGCGGCACTACCGCATAACACTGCGCTGGTTCTTCTATTCCATCTTAACGCTGGTGATCAGCCTCGCACTGGCGCAACTCGTCTATTCCGGCTTGCTGCCGATCTAGAGAGTCCGCGTGCCGTAATATTGCCCATGGCCAACTCACGGACCTCGCTGATCTTCGGCGCATTACTGCTATGTTCGACGGTATGGGCGCCATCCGCGAGGGCCTCGCTCATCACGGAGAACATGGTCTTTTCGGATCTCGGGAATCCCGTTGCGACGGGCTCGCTCAGCTACGACGCATCAAAGGTCGGGATTTTGAACTACGGCGACCTCGCCTCGTTCGATATCCACATCGTTCACGATTACGACCTGACTTTCCTCACCACGATTGCGACGCAGGTCGTCCAATTCGCGTACAATACGCGGTCGCAGTCCTTCGAGCCCGGCGGCCTCTTCGGCAGCGAGCTGCTCGGCGGCGCCAGCCCAGCGCGGGTTTCTTCACGGCGGGCCTCTTCATCAGCCAGGGAACCCTGGCCGGGCAGAGCGCGATCCGCGACTAAGGACCTTCCTCGATCAGCGTCTTCGACTCCGATTCCTTTGTGCTTGCCGGCTCTGTTTGCCATGTCGCTGGTCGTTGCCGGTCTCATCGCGCGTCGCAGCCGGCGCAACGGTGAACTAAGATCGCATTGGAGCTTTACACCGTAAGAAGGCGATATCACCCGAACCGGTTATCCTTCGGGAATCCTCGCGGCGCGACGCGGCCGGCACTGGCGCGGGCGCCTTTCCATTGCGCCAGATCCATCTCGCGGCGCTCGCGCTCGCCGCTCTTCCACGTCAATCCCTCGGCGAGGGTGAAGACCTTCACATCGGCAAGCCCGCCATCGTGATAGCGCTGCAGGATGACGCCGCGGCCCTTGCCCATCTCGGGCGCTTCGCTTAAGGGGAAGAGCAGGAGTTTGTGATTGTCGCCCGCCACCGCGATGGTGTCGCCCTCGACCGGGCTTAAGGCCTTCGCCGTCGCGCCCTCGCCGAGATTGAGCACCTGCTTGCCGTTCTTCGTCTGCGCCACCACCTCATCGGCCGGCACGATGAAGCCGCGCCCGTCGCTCGCCGCGAGGAGGAGCTTCGCGCCCGCTTTATAGGGGAGGAGCGCGACGAGATCGTGCTCGTTGCCGAGATCGATCATGAGGCGGATCGGTTCGCCATGGCCGCGCGCCGAAGGGAGCTTGCCGACATCGAGCGTGTAGAAGCGCCCATTCGAGGCGAAGACGAGAAGCTTGTCGGCGGTCGTCGTCTCGATGACGAAGCGTTGCTCGTCGCCCTCCTTGTATTTCATATCGGCGTGGTTGAGGCCGTGCCCCTTGGCGGCACGGATCCAGCCCTTCGCCGAGCAGAGCACGGTGACGGGCTCGCGCTCGACCAGCGCCTCGACCGGCACTTCGACCACGGCAGGCGGCATGCCGATCTCGGTGCGGCGCTTGCCGAGGTGCGAATGCGGCCCGAACTCCTTCCTGAGCTCGTGGATCTCGTCGCCGATCTTCTTCCACTGCAGCTTCTCGTCCTTGAGAAGGCCTTTGAGCTCCTTCTCCTCGGCGGTGAGATCGGCCAGCTCCTTCTTGATCGCGATCTCTTCGAGGCGGCGCAAGGCGCGCAAACGCATGTTGAGGATTGCCTCGGCCTGCACCTCCGAGAGCTTCCACTTCTTCATCATCCGCTCTTTGGCGTCGTCATATTCGCGGATGATGCGGATGACCTCGTCGAGATTGACGTAGACGATCATCTGGCCGCGCAGGATTTCCATGCGGCGCTCGATCTCGGCGAGGCGGAATTCGGTGCGGCGCAGCAGCACGACCTGGCGATGATCGAGCCAGGCTTGCAGCGCCTCTTTCAGATTCATGACGCGCGGGACGCTCTGCGCATCGAGCACGTTCAGATTGAGCGGGATGCGGACCTCGAGCTCAGTCGCGCGGAAGAGCGATTCCATCAGCACGCCGGCTTCGACATTGCGCGATTTGGGCTCGAGGATGAGCCGCACGTCCTCGGTCGATTCATCGCGCACATCGGCAAGGAGCGGCAGCTTTTTCTCTTCGAGCAGCACGGCCATGCGCTCGATGAGGCGCGATTTCTGCACCTGATAGGGAATCTCGGTGACGACGATCTGATAGCCGCCGCGGCCCGTCTCCTCGACCTCCCAGCGCGCGCGCAGGCGGAAGCTGCCGCGCCCCGTCGTGTAGGCCTCGACGATCTGCTCGCGCCCCTCGACGAGCACGCCGCCGGTCGGGAAATCGGGGCCGGGCATCAGCTCGATGAGATCGGCGACGGTGGTGGCGCGTGGGCGCTTCAAGAGATGGAGAAGCGCGTCGCAAAGCTCGACGATGTTGTGCGGCGGGATCGACGTCGCCATGCCGACGGCGATACCGGCGGCGCCATTGGCGAGAAGGTTGGGAAAGCGCGCGGGGAGCACGACCGGCTCCTCGCTCTCGCCGTCATAGGTCGGGCGGAAATCGACGGTGTTCTCGTCGATGCCGGCGAGGAG
>CAYMNX010000315.1:0-1760 GCA_964391905.1 uncultured Rhizobiaceae bacterium | reverse complement strand
AGATCAGGGACATCCACATGGTCGGCCATCCGGCCCTCAATCCATCGGGCGGCCTCGTTGAATTCGTCGGCACCGTCATCGACGTCACCGAGCGCCACCGCGCGGAGCGGGAAGAGCAAGCGCATCTCTCGTTTCTCGAAAGCCTCGATCGCGTCAACCGCGCCATGCAAAGCACGAACGACCTCGAGCGGATGATGAGCGACGTGCTCGACACGGTGCTTTCGATCTTCGACAGCGATCGCGCCTGGCTCGTCTATCCCTGCGACCCCGCGGCTCCGTTCTGGCGCGTCGCCATGGAGCAGACGCGGCCGGGCTTCGCTGGCGCTTATGCGCTCGGCAGCGATCTTCCCATGGATGCCGAGGTCGCCACGGTGTTCGCGGCCGCGCGCGCTTCCACCACGTCCGCCATTCGCTTCGGCGGGGAGTCGGAGCATCCGGTGCCGGCGCAGCTGGCGGCGCGCTTCAGCATCCAATCCATCCTCGGAATGACGGTCGATCCGAAGGTGGACGAGCCCTATCTGTTCGGGCTGCACCAATGCTCCTATTCCCGCGCCTGGACGCCCCAGGAGGAGCGACTCTTCCGGGAGATCGGACGGAGGCTGGGCGACTGCCTCACGACCTTGCTGATGTTCCGCAATCTGCAGGAGAGCGAGGCGCGGCTCGAGGAGGCCCAGCGCATCACGCGCGTCGGATATTGGGATCGCGACGTCGATCGGGGTCAGATCACCTGGTCGGACGAGACCTATCGCATTTTCGGCGTGGAGGCGCGGAAGGATTCGCTCGAGGACACCGCATTTGCCGAGATGATCGAGCCCGAGGACCGGCTCGTTATGCGCCGGGCGCTGGAGGAGGCGCTAAGCGGCGGCCGGCGCTATGACATCGAATACCGCATCGTGCGGCCGAACGGCGAGGTGCGTGTCGTGCACAGCCAGGGTGAAGTCGTCCGCGACGAGCTGGGCCGACCCCGTCGGATGTTCGGCACGGTTCAGGACATCACCGAGCGCAAGCGGGCAGAGGAAGAGTTGCGCGCGAGCGAGCGGCGATATCGCGAGGCGCAGATGGAGCTCGCCCATGCCAACCGCGTTGCCACCATGGGGCAGCTGGCCGCTTCCGTTGCCCATGAGGTCAGTCAGCCCATCGCCGCGGCCGTGACCAATGCTCAGGCGGGTCTGCGCTGGCTGAGTGGGCCATCGCCGAATGTCGAGGAGGTGCGCTCGGCCCTCAGCCGCATCATCAAGGACGGCAATCGCGCCGGCGAGGTCATCGGCCGGATCCGCGATCTCATCAAGAAAGCGCCGTCGCGGACGGACAGCGTCGATATCAACGCAACGATCCTCGATATCATCGCGCTCACCCGCAGCGAGATGGTGCGGCACGGGCTCTCCTTGAAGACGGCGCTCACGCCGGATTTGCCGCTCGTCGAAGGCGATCGCGTCCAGTTGCAGCAAGTTGTCCTGAACCTGGTCGTCAACGCCATCGAAGCGATGAGCGAGATGACCGAAGGCCGCCGCGAGCTGGTGATCGCCACCGAGCGCGACGGTGCCACCGCCGTGCTCGTCACGGTGCGCGATTCGGGACCGGGGCTGAGGCCGGAGAATTTCGCGCGCCTTTTCGATGCCTTTTACACGACCAAGCCCGGCGGCATGGGCATGGGATTGTCGATCTGCCGCTCGATCGTCGAGGCGCATGGCGGACAGATCTGGTCAGCGGTCGACGTCGTGGAGGGCGCCTCGTTCCAGTTCACGCTGCCGGCCTATGTC
>CAYMNX010000314.1:0-5662 GCA_964391905.1 uncultured Rhizobiaceae bacterium | reverse complement strand
GTTGCAGAAGATCGGCTGCATTCCGATCGCCGCGCTCGCGACACATCGCTACAACGAGGTGAGCCAGTTCGTGCGCCTGTCGCAGGCGGTCGCTTGCTTCTATCCCGAGCGGCAGAGCGATTTCGAATTCGCACCGATGGTGCGCCGCGTGCGCGAGGAAAGCCCCTCCTGCAAATTCGCCATCACCCTGGGCAAGCCGGCCACGGACGAGCTGTCGCTGCAAGCGCTGATCGAAAAGCCGGCGAAGCTCCCGGCGAGCGAGCTCGACAAGCTGAAACTCGATCCGACCGATCCCTGCATCTTCCAGCTCTCGGGTGGCACGACGGGCATTCCGAAGCTCATCCCGCGAACGCATAACGACTACGCCTACAATTCGAAGCGCGCCTCCGAGGTGTGTGGCGTCAATGGCGATTCCGTGCTGCTCCTCATGCTGCCGATCGCACATAATCTGCCGCTCGCCTGCCCCGGCATTCAGGGCTTCATGTTCAATGGCGGCAAGATCGTCTTGAGCCAGAGCACGCGCCCTGAGGACGTCTTCCCGCTCGTCGCGAAGCACCGCGTCACCCACATCAAGGTGGTGCCGGCGCTGCTCATCCGCCTCATCAACAGCCCCGATGTGACGAAGCACGACACCTCCTCTGTGCGCTACATCCAAAGCGGCGGACAGCGGCTGCAGCCCGAAGTGCGCGTCAAAACCAAGGAACTGATCCCGACCACCTTCGTCCAGGAGAATTTCGGCATGTCGGAAGGCATGCTGATGTTCGCGAAGATCGACGATCCCGAGCCCGTGCGCATGGAGACGGTCGGCTTCCCCATCTGTCCGGATGACGAGGTGCGGCTTCTCGACGAGAACGACAACATCGTCGCTTTCGGCGAGGTCGGCGAATTCTGCGCCCGCGGCCCCTACACGCTGCGCGGCTATTACGGCGCGCCGGAGCACAACCTGAAGGCCTTCACCTCGGACGGCTTCTACCGCTCCGGCGATCTGATGCGGCAGCATCCATCGGGCGCCTATATGGTCGAAGGACGCAAGAAGGACCTCATCAACCGCGGCGGCGAAAAGATCAGCGCCGAGGAAGTCGAGAATTTGATCCTGTCGCATCCCGCCGTGCAGAACGTCGCCTGCGTCGCCGTGCCCGACGCCAATATGGGCGAGCGCATGTGCGCCTGCGTCATCCTTAAAGCCGGCAAGAATCTCTCGCTGCAGGAGCTGGTCGCCTATCTGCAGTCGAAGGAGATCGCGAAGTACAAGCTCCCCGAACGCTTGGAAGTCATGAGCGATTTCCCGCTCTCGAAATTCGGCAAGGTCGCGAAGAACGTGCTGGTCGAGATGGTCGGTCAGAAAGTCCAGCAGAAATAAGCATCGGCGAAGAAGGTCAGCACATCTCCATGCGCAAAATCGATCTGCACTGCTATCCGAATACCGAGCCCTGGATCAAATGCCAGGGGCCCTATGTCGAGGCGCTCGCCAAATACTGGAACCGCCAATGGACCTGGAAACAGGAAGAGGAGGTGGTGAAGGAATTCGAGGCCGCCGGCGTCGAGGCCGTTCTCGTCGCTCTCGATCTCGAGACCACGACCAACACGCCGCCCTGCACCAATGAGTACGTGAAAGGGATGCAGCAGCGTCATCCCGATCGTATCATCCAATGCTGGGCCGCGGTCGATCCGTTCAAGGGCGAGATCGCGATCAGCCAGGCGAAAAAGGCGATTACCGAGCTCAAATGCCTCGGCTTCCACTTCCACCCGATCATGGGACATTTCGCGGTCAACGACCGGCAATTCTATCCGCTTTTCGAGACCATCAACGCTTTGAAGGCGCCGGTGATGATCGATGTCGGCACGACTGGCATGGGCGCCGGCATGCCGGGCGGCATGGGCGCGCGCATTCGTCATGCGCATCCCTCGGCGATCGACGATCTCGCCGCCGATTTTCCGAACCTCACCATCATCGCGGCGCATCCGGGCTGGCCCTGGGTCGACGAAATGACGGCGGTCGCGCTGCACAAAGGCAATGTGTTCTGGGAGCTCTCGGGCTGGGCGCCGAAATATTTCCCGGCGCAGCTCAAGGTCGACGCGCGCTCGCGCCTCCAGGATAAGATCATGTTCGGCAGCGACTATCCGAGCATTCCCTATGACCGCCTCATGAAGGAATGGTCGGAGCTCGGCTATAGCGAAGCCGTCATGGAAAAGATCTTCCATAAGAACGCGGAGCGCATCCTCGGGCTTTGATCGAGGGCCTCTCTCCACCGGGGAGAGGAGGCGCCGGCACGGTTCGGCGCGAGATCGACCGGCACAGCCTTTATGCGGCGTGCAGCTTTTCGCGCAGGCGCGTGAGGCTTCCGCCCTTCATCACCGAGCCGGGCAGCGGGTGGCCGACGATCTCCTCGGCGAGGTTGGCGCAGTCGATCAGCGCGTCAAGATCGAGCCCCGTCTCGATCCCCATCTCCTCGCACATGAAGACGAGATCCTCGGTGCAGACATTGCCGGCCGCGCCCTTATGGCCCGCGAAAGGACAGCCGCCGAGGCCCGCGACGGCCGCATCGTAGCGCCGCACGCCCATCTCGAGTCCGGCATAGGCGTTGGCGATACCCATGCCGCGCGTGTCATGGAGATGGAGGACGAGATCGAGATCGGGGAAGCGCTCGCGCACCGCGCCGACGACACGCTTGATCGCGAGCGGGGTCGCCCAGCCCATCGTATCGGCAAGGGTGAGACGCTTGAAAGGCACGCCGTTATCGGTCGCGGCCTTGATGAGCGTGCCGGCAAGCTCGACGACGCGCGTCGGCGACACATCGCCCTCGAAGTTGCAGCCGAAAGCCGCGCTGATGAGCCCGCCCTCGACCCCGACGCCATGCGCCTTGTAATTCGCGATCGTGGCCGGCAAAGAGGCAATTTGCTCAGCAATTGAGCGGTTTTGATTGCGTTTCAGGAAAGCATCCGAGGCGGAGACGTTGAGCCCGCCCTCGATATGCAGCCGCTTCGTCGCGATTGCGCGCTCGAAGCCCTTATCGTTGAGGTAAAGGCCGGTGTAGTGAACGCCGGGCTGTGGCGTGATTCCTGCAACGACCTCTTCCGCATCCGCCATGTTCGGCACCCGGCGCGGATCGACGAAGGAAACGATTTGAATGTGCTTTAACCCTGTCTTCGACAGCGCATCGATGAATTCGATCTTGCGCCGCGTCGGAATGATCTCTTTCTCGATCTGGAAACCCTCGCGCGGACCCTCTTCGCGGATCTCGACCGATTTCGGCAGCTCAGCCATATCGTTCCTCCCTTCGGCTCTGCCGCCATCTTAGCGCGGAGGCAGCCCCGCGCCAAAACGCCTTGACGGCCGGCACCGCCATCGGAATTATTTTGTCGGATGATCGTGGCCGTGCAGAATTTCTAGGAGCTTTTCATGTTACCCACCGCGCGCCAGATGGCGTCGACCGAAGTGCCGGTCATCGATCTCGCCCCCGCCCGCTCCGGCGACCCGGCCGCGCGAAAGCGCGTCGCTGCAGAGATCGCCGAGGCCTGCCGGCGCATCGGCTTCTTCTATGCGCTGAACCACGGGGTCGCACAAGCCGATATCGATGCGATCTTCCGAACCGCGATCGACTTCCACAGCCTGCCGCTCGAGGCGAAGATGGAAGTGTCGGTCACGAAGAACAATCACTTCCAGGGCTATCTCCATGGCATGACCAAGGGGAACGACCGCGGCATCAACGAGAATCTGCAGGAGGCGTTTCAGATCCGGCGCCCGCTCGCACCCGACGATCCCGATCTTCTCGCCGGCAAGCCGCTGCACGGTCTCATTCCCTGGCCTTCCGCCATGCCCGATCTGAAGCCGCGCATGATGGCCTATTACGAGAAGATCGACGCGCTCGGCTATGAGCTTTTGGAGCTCTTCGAGATGAGCCTCGATCTCGCGCCGGGGCGCCTCAAGCAATTCTTCAAGAAGGATATGAACTCGCTGCGCCTTCTCCACTACCCGCCGCAGGCGCCCGACGCGCCGAAAGAGTTCTTGGGTGCGCGCGCCCATACCGACACCAACGCCTTCACCCTTCTCGCCCAGGATGCGAATGGCGGGCTCGAGGTGCGCAGCAAGAGCGGCGAATGGGGCGCGGTGCCGCCTATTCCCGGCACGCTCGTCATCAATGTCGGCGAGATACTGAAGGTCTGGACCGACGGCATCTTTTCCTCGATCGCGCACCGCGTCATCAACCGTTCGGGGAATGAGCGCTATTCGATTCCGTTCTTCATGTACCCGAGCTTCGATGCGCTCATCGCGCCCTTGATGCGCAATCCCGATCCCGCCAGCATCGCACCCGAGGATTTGGCCACCTCGATGCCGCGCGACAAGCCTTTCATCTATGGCGAGCTCAAGGCCAGGAACTCCGCCCGCATCATTCCGCACAAAGAGCCGGCGATCGGTTGAACCAGGTCAAGCACAGCCTCTTGCCGGATTCGGCCGTCATTTCCCGCGCCGCCACGAAGCAGGTGGAGGTGCGGGGCATCGCCAAGACATATCGCTCCGCCCGCGGCCCCTTCACCGCGCTCGCCGATATCAGCTTCGATGTACGAGCGGGCGAGTTCGTCAGCATCGTCGGCCCGAGCGGCTGCGGCAAAAGCACGATCTTGAAATGCGTCGCGGGGCTCGAGCCGGTGACGCGCGGCGAGATCCGCATTGGCGGCACTATCGTGACGGCGCCGCCGCCCGATCTCGGCGTCGTCTTCCAGCGCGACCTTCTCTTCGACTGGCGCAGCGTGCTCGACAACGTGCTGATCACGGCCGAGTTCCTCCACCTGCCACGCAAGGATCATATCGCGCGCGCCCGCGAATTGCTCGCGCTCTTCGGACTGCGCGAGTTCGAGAACCGCTTTCCCTGGGAGCTGTCGGGCGGCATGCGGCAGCGCGTCGCGATCTGTCGGGCGCTGCTCGTCAATCCGAAATTCCTGCTGATGGACGAACCTTTCGGCGCGCTCGACGCGCTAACCCGCGATGAGCTCAATATCGAGCTGCAAAGCATGTGGCTCGCCGATCAGAAGACCGTCATCTTCATCACCCACGGCATTTCCGAGGCCGTGTTCCTCTCCGATCGCGTCCTGATCATGGACCGCAATCCCGGCCGCATCGTCAAGGAGCTCGCCATCGAGCTGCCGCGGCCGCGGCCGCTCGCGATCCGCGAAACGGCCGAGTTCGCGCGCTACAGCGGCGCCATTCGCCAGGTGATGACCGATATCGGCGCGTTGAGGGCCCGCTGATGGAAGGGGCCCAATCACGCGAGCGCTTGGTCGGCGCTGCCTGGGTCGTCGGCATCATCATCGCCGTTTGCCTCCTATGGGAAGCGACGGTGAAGCTGCTCCACATTCCGCTCTTCATCCTGCCGCCGATCGAGGATGTGGTGCGCGACTTCCTGAGCGCGCCCGGGCTTTATGCGATGCATGCGGGCTTCACCATCGCGGCGACGCTGGTTGGCTTCGCTTTCGCGATCGTGATCGGCGTGCTGATGGCAATCGCGGTGATCTCGTCGAAGATCTTGGAGCGCATCTTCCTGACGCTCCTGGCGCTCATCCATAGCGTGCCGAAAGTGGCGCTGGCGCCGCTCTTTGTCCTTTGGCTCGGCACCGGCTTTGAGCCCAAAGTCGCAATCGCCGCCTTGATGTCGATCCTCGTGAT
>CAYMNX010000313.1:0-28780 GCA_964391905.1 uncultured Rhizobiaceae bacterium | reverse complement strand
TTGATTCATAGGGCTCGTGCCAGCGATAGAAAAACATGCGCGCCTCGCCGGGCTGAACCGGTGGCAAGGTCGCGGCGACGCTCGAGAAGGCGGGCGCCTGGGCGCATCCGGCGATCAATAGCATGATGAAGGGCGCCAACCCGCGCATGCCAAATCGCATAATGTCAAATCGCATAATGAATGACTCCAATACGGCTGCGACTTCCGCGCACGCTGCTATCCCGTCGGTGAGGATTTGAGATCGCAGCGCCAACCCATCACTGCCGAGGCTCGGTGATGTTGCGCGGCATCGCGGGAGAATGAATAAGCCTCAAATGGGGAGCGCGCGGGGGCCTGCGTAGGCTCATTTCTGCATGTAAGGGATGCAGAAGATCGCGAATCTAAGCTGCTGACGAATTTAGTTGGTGCGTTTTCGGCGCGAAGGTAATTGCTTCAAATCGCCCGTAATTGCTCCGTTCCGGGCACGAATCCTCGGGCGCTATTGTCGCTTTGCTTGCGCCATCCTTGATAAGGAGCAGTGGTCGCAATTATTGCAGTTATTTAAGGCGGGCTATACCGCGGAGAGCGGAACATCTCATGCGGCGAAGTGCAGTCATCCTCTCCGCCCTTCTGTCGTGCGGACCGGGCATTGCTTGGGCTAATCCGGGTCCGTGCACGAAGGACATTGCCGCGTTCGAGCAGGCAATCGCCGCCAATGCTCACAACCCGGAGGCGGGCCCGCGAGCGCCTCAGACGACCGCGGCGCAATTGGGTCACCAACCGACGCAGGCGACGATCAAGGAGGCGGAAGACGCTGCGCACGCGCGCTTTGCATCGAGCATGGCGCGGGCAAAGACGCTGGATGCGGAAGGCCGGAGCAGCTGCGAGCAGGCGCTCGCAGAAGCAAAAGCGATGTACAACCTGCCGCCGGCGTTTCCGCGCTCGACGGCTTCCGAGCCACCCGCCCGAAAGCCGAGCCGAACACCGTTCTAACCGACTGCGTGTGGCGTCCCGTCGCTTCGCCTTCCTTCGGTGACGGATCGTGGCGCTGGCTGCGACGAGATTGACGAGATGGCCAATCGCTGATATCGACGCAATTGTTTCCTTGATCCGCAAGGACGCCAACCAGCGGGTGAAGACAATGGCCATTGCCCGACACAAGATGCCGGCCGAAATCGCATCCCTGTCGCTCGACGAGATTGCCGAGCGCTATATCGGTCGGTTTGCGGAAAAGGTGCCCGACTGGGCGGCTTTCGAGGATGCGAAGATCGATGGCTTTCGTCGCGCACAGCACCGCTTCATCGGGGCAGGCGGCTCCGGCAAGCATGACGATCCGACGGTTATCCCGGCGCGAGGCTTCACGCTCAGCATCATGTATGTCGAGCCTGGGCAGGGGAACGCGGCGCACACCCATGAGGTCGAGGAAGTTTTCTTTGTCCTCAAGGGCATTCTCACGGTCTTCATCGAAGATGAGCAAGGTCGGCGGATCACGCAAAGGCTCCAGCCCTGGGAATGTATTGCCTGCCCGCCCGGTGTCATCCACGGCTATGTCAATGACAGCCTTGAGCCCGTCTACTTCCAGGTCATGCTCGGTGTCGCCAAACCCGAAGCGATGGGCTACGCCGATGACGCGCTCTATGAAAGGCGTGCCGCTCATCTGAAAAGGTGAGCCGTCGTTTGCATCACGCCTTCGCGGCTGCAGTTCGTCGCGACGAGCCAGGCTGCCAGTTCGGCAGCCGATCCGGCCGTATCTGGTCGTCAAGAATCCGGCCGCGCGCCGCAATCGATTTCTTTGAACCGGGACGGAAGATTCCTGGAGACCCCGCTAGCGACAACGCGGCCGAGGGGCGCAGATCTCCGATCGATCGTCAATGCCGCTGCCAATAGCGGTCGTTGTCGTGCCAGCCCTGGTCCCTGTCTTCGTCGTGTCTGCGATCATAGTAGTGATCGCGATTTGCCGCACGGAACTGTGCTGCGTCTTGCGAACTTCTCCACGCGTGCCAATGGTGATCGCGATCCCAGTAACCATCGCTGTAGCCGAACGCCACTTCTCCGCCGCGTGGGGCCACGACGCATCCCGTGATCAGCGGTCCTCCCGCCAAGGCGAGGGTGACGAGTACGATCTTGATGGGCTTTTTCATGTGCTCTTCTCTCCGTTAGCTCATTCCGTGGGACGTGCGATCGGTCATAAACACGAGACCGCGCACCCCAGTTCCAGCGCATTCAGTTTGCCAGCGGCGCTGGCTCGCGAGGCGGCGTCAATCCCATCCCGCAGCTTCGATCTTCAGGCCGCCGATGCGTTCTGCCTCTTCACGCGAGACGTGATGGACGGTCTGACCGAAGGTCCAAACATGGTCTTCCGGATCGCGCGCACGATAGGTCCGATCGCCGTAGAATTGATCGGTCGGTTCCTGCACGCCGGCGGTCAGGGCAGGGCGACGAAACGGATCGTCCATAGCGTCATCTCATTAGCGGATCGATCAATATTTCACTTTGGAGGGTAATGCATGCCAAGCAAGCGCGCACTCTTGCGGTTTGTCGCCGCCGATTTTTGTCACGGGCAGACGATGCCGCGCCGCGGCATGGCCTCCTGTCGAGCGCGGCGGTACGTGTCGCGGGGAGGTTAGGCGATGGCGAGCTTACGCTCGCAGATGGTCGGCATTTCAGCGTCAGGGATCGCAAGCCGGAGCTCATTGACGGAGAGCGCCGTTGCAAGCGCGCTGGTCGCGATCTCCAAGATATCCCGCTTGTCGGGGCGCGCGATCCAGCGGAGGTGCGCCTCGAGCAGCGCGGGTGTCCCGGCTTGGGCGGCGGCGAGCAACGTCAGGACCTGCCGCTCGTCGGCCGTAATGGCAAGTGAGCCGGGAGCCGCGATCCTCAGCCGCCGCCGGCTCGAAATGCCGAGCGCCTTAAGGAATGTGCAGAAGGTAATGTACACCTCCGGCCCATCGCTGCCACAGGCGTCGGCGAAGGTTTGCATGATCGATGGGCACGAGGCGCCGCCGGTGGCGATCCGGCGCCAAGACCAGATCAGCAAGTGTTCGCCAGAGCCAAAGCCCGTCACATCCATCGCCTGGAAAGGCGCAACACATCCCATCTGCATCATCCCGGCTCCTCACTTCAATCCGACCATACGCTAATTGCGATTGATTTGCAATCGCAATTAGCGATTTGGCCTATGGCGGGGGTTATCTGTGCGCCGCTCGATCTAACGGCGATCGTAGCTTCGAGCGGCGCCGATCTCGTGGTTCTCGCGTCGCGAATCTTTAGTCGCCGCACGGATCGCCGAAAACGACGTCGCGAATGTTGCAAGGCTCGAATCGGGATTCGCACGGCACAGCTCTCATGCGAGCTATCTCGCCGGCTCGGCTTCGCGCATTCTCAGCGGCCTTTTGCCCTCCCCACGTGATTGCGATATGATTTCGCATGAAGCGCCTTACGGGCATCGAGCGGAAATCTCGGGATCACGGGGGTTGCGCATGACGACCCGCCTCGAGGATCTCTGCAAGCAAAAGGGTCTGAAGATGACGGGACAACGACGCGTCATCGCCCGCGTTCTTTCCGAATCGACGGACCACCCGGATGTCGAGACGCTGTTTCAGCGCGCGAGCGAGCTCGACCCGAATATCAGCATCGCCACCGTCTATCGCACGGTACATCTTCTCGAGGAGGTTGGGGTTCTCGAACGCCATGCCTTCGGCGACGGCAAGGCGCGCTATGAAGAGCGGCCGGAAAGCCACCACGATCACCTCATCGACTTGCGTACCAGCGCGGTCATCGAATTCAAGAACGATGCGATCGAACGCCTGCAGGAGATGGTGGCGCGAGAGCTTGGCTATCGCCTCGTGGGACACCGTCTCGAGCTTTACGCTGTGCCGCTGGAAGAGGCCGAAAAGAAGACGTCGGATTCCTCGGCCAAATCACCCAGGATGCCAAAAACGCACTGATCGAGCCGGACATAGCGCGAGCTTGTCGGAGTCCGATCAGCGTTCTTCCAGGGCGACGGACTAAGGCGTGAGGCAGAGGACGGCGGGTCCCGTTTCGCCGAGCGCGATCATCGCCGATACCGCTGCGCCAACGCCATCCATCGCGCCGACATGCAGCGTATAGATGCCGGGCGTCAGTTTCTCGTGGCTGCCGGCGCGAAATTGGCAGCCCTCGTCGAGCGACAGCCCGATCCGCCGGCCAATACTGTCGCTCAACACCGGATGCGCCGCGGCCGGCGCCAGCGCTGATGCGGCGGCCGCATGGACCGTGCCGGCTTCGACACCCGGCCGCAACGCCGCAAGCGCGGCATTAAGACCCGCGCGGCTGCGATCGAGGGCAGCATACGAATTCCGGGCGCCGCTTACGAACAGCTCCGACCAGAAGCCGGCGAACTTCACCGCCAAATAGCAGAACAGGATGTCGTTTGGCGCGGCAGCGACCTCGAGATTTGGCGCAAGGCTGCGCCCCCCATCACCGCTCACCAGGATGCGAACGTCTTGCGCCGCCGCGAGCCGCGCCTGCCGCTCCGCGGCGAGCGCCGCTTGAGCGACGCTTTTGCCGTCGCGCCACGTCTTCAACATGATCTGCGCCGCATCGGTGGTGCGACGCGCGGATTCGCGGGCGAGCGTCATCTCGCGTGGGCGCAACGTCCGGTCGTGAGCGAAGAGATCTTCGGCGCTCACCAAGCCCCAGCGATTACCGAGGCTGCGGCCGAGCTGGCCGCGCAAAGCCGGCGTCATCAGATCGAGCCCGATCGCGCCAAGCGTCCCCGGCATGCCTCGATCGAGCTTCGTTAAATATGGATCAACATGCTTCGTCCATTCCCAACCGGAACGGATATCGGGTATCCAAGTCATCGGCCGCATCGACGGGATGTCGCGAGAGCTATTCGAGCATAAGAGCAGCGGCTCGCCGTCGCGCGGCAGGATCGCCGCCGCCCAGCGCAGCCGCGGAATAAAGTTGGTGTAATAGGCAAGCGCCGCATGCTCCCGCGCGTCGCCGTAAATGAGCACCGCTTTCCAATCACGCGTCTCCATGGCTTGGTCGAGTGCGCGGCGTCGCATCTTGAATTCGTCGCGCGGCAGCCGCTCCTCGTCCCAATGATAGGAGCCGATCATGATCGAGGGCTGAAAGCTTCGCATGGCGGCCTCAGATGGCAATCGGGTCGAGCTGAGCCATGCGCTGCGACAGCGCGCGAGCGCCCGCCTCGGTGATGACCACCGGCTCGCCGCACATCAGATAGCCGGTCTCGGGTAGGTATTGATTCGGGTGCATCACGAAGACCATGCCGGCTTCGAGCACGACATCACTATCCGCAGTGATGTCGCCGGGCTGATCGGAGGTGATGCCGAGACCATGTCCCCTGACGCGCATATAGGGCGGTCGACAGTATTCTCCATAGCCCGCGGCGCGGAAGCAGTCGTCGATCTCGGCCGTCACCTCGCGCACTTTCCGACCCGGCCGCGCCGCCGCTTGGCCGCGCCGCATCGCCGCTTGCAGCACGGCATATTTTTCATGCAGCGCCGAAGAGGGCTCGCCGATCACGGTGGTGCGGCAGAGCTGCGCATATTGTCCCTGATAGCAGGGCGTGATCTCGGACAAGATGATGTCGCCGATATCGAGCGCGCGTCGCCCGGCCGCGCAAACGCCGAGATTGTGCTGCGACGCGCTGACGAGGAGGAAATTATCCTCGGCGCCAAGTTCTTTCATATGGCAGTGAAGCTCCGCGACGAGCTCGTATTCACGCAAGCCTACCCGCGCCGTCTTCAGCAAGTGTTCGTAACCTTTTTCCGCGATCGCGGTCGCCTTCTCGGCTGCGCGCAATTCCTCCGGACTGCGGACCCGCGCGAGCTTGGCGGCATAGCGATCGTCCACCTGAAAGTTATCGCCCAACGTCTCGCGGAACCAGTGGACGAAGGCGCCCGGCATGGTCGCAAGCCCGGTCGTGACCACTTTCGCAGCATCAAGGCGCGTTCCCTCGAGCAGGCGGGAGACGCCGGCCGGCAAGTCATCGAGAGCGATCGTTTTATCGACCTTCGATGAATGCGCAAGGCGGTCGCGATCCCAAGCAGGCACCGCGACAAGCGTGACAGGTCCCTCGCGCTCGAGGACGAGGACGCTCTCGCCCAGCGGCCGTACACCGCTCAATACGAACACCGCGTGGGAATCGAGAAAGAGATTTTGGCCGTTGTTGAAGGCGATCAACGCGTCGAGCCCGCGCTCGGCGAGATAGCGACGCGTCGCCGTGATCCGCTCCGCGACAATCGACATGGCTCTCCTCCCAATCACATCGAGCTACAGGAATCCTTCCGGCTAGGCCGATACGGGGTTATTGCGCGCGCCCGTGTTGGAGCCCGCAGTCAGTGTAGTTGAATACCTTGTCGATCGCGAGACCGATGGCAATCGGCAGCAGGAACCTGGCCATCTATTCGGCGCTCTCCCCACGCGTGGGCAAAGCGTCGGCGTCGATCAAATGGGCCGCGAGCCGGCATCGCAAGCGCGGCGACCCGCGGCTTGTACTTGTCTCGCGCGCCGTTTCAACGTAAAGCGATCTACATGAGAGCCTGCAAAAGGGGAAACGTCATGGAGGGGACAATGCGGATGGTTCTGGTAATTGGCATATCGGGGCTCCTCGCTTTCGTGGCGTCCGCGCACGCGGACGAGGTCAAGGTCGGAATCACCGCCTCGCTGACCGGTCCCTACAGCATCTGGGGCGAGGAATATAAAAGAGGCATCGATCTCTTCCGCGCAAAGAACGGTACCGCGGTCGATGGCCATGAAGTCACCATCCTTTATCGCGACGTCGGCGGCGGAAATGCACCGCGCGCCCGTCAATTGGCACAAGAGCTCATCGTGCGCGACAATGTCGCGGTACTCGGCGGTCATGAATTGACCCCCAACGTGCTTGCGGTGACGGATGTCATCAACGAGGCGAAAATCCCGTTCGTCGTGTTCAATTCCGGAACGGCGATCGTGACCGACAAATCGCCCTATTTCGTCCGTGCCGCCTATACGAACTGGACGCATTACTATCCGCTCGCCATGTATGCGGCACAGCAAGGCATGAAGCACTGCGTCAGCGTCGTCGCGGATTACGCGCCGGGGCAGGAATCGCTCGGCGCCATCAAGAAAGGCTTCACCGACAAGGGCGGCACGATCGACGCGGAGATACTCGTTCCGCTCGATGCGACCGATTTCTCCCCCTACATCCAGCGCATCCGTGACTCTTCGGCGCAATGCACTTTCGTTTTCATGCCGCTCGGGCCGATGTCGCTTGCCTTCGTGAAGGCCTATACCCAGGCGGGGCTCCTGAAGGATGGAATCAAGCTCTACGGCCAGTCGGAAACGGCGGAATTCGACCTGCCGACGCTGGGCGATGCGGCAATCGGCATCGAGACGGCCGAGGTCTATGGCCCCGCGCTCGACAATCCCGAAAACAAGGCTTTCGTCGCCGCTTATAAGGAGAAGTACGGCCGAGACAAGGTGCCCAGCATCATCGCGGAGCAAGCCTATGACGGCATGAAGATCATTTATCAAATGATTCACGGCTCCGGCGGAACGGCGGATGGCGACAAGGCGATGGCCGCGATCAAAGGCTTCTCCTGGACCGGGCCGCGCGGGCCGATTACCATCGATGCAAAGACCCGCGAGCCGACGCAAAACGTCTACATCCGACAGGTCGTCAAGGAGAACGGGACTCTCTACAACAAGACCGTTTACACCTTCGAGGCGCAGAAGGAGCCGTGGCACGAATTCAACAAAAGCGCGCCCTAAGCTGAGCGGCAGCGAACGCGGTAAATTTCGCGCGAAGAGGACGAGCACATGCACAAGATCGTGATTCCGCAATCCGTCGCCGATCGCGTTGTGCAGCATCGCGGCGTGGAGCACGTCTACAGGCGTTTCGATCCCACTCGAACGGCTTTCCTCGTCGTCGATATGCAAAACGCCTTCATGATGCCGGGCGTCGCCCATGTCCTGTGCCGGACGGCCGTCGAGATCGTTCCCAACATCAACCGGATAGCCGATGCCATGCGCGCGGCCGGCGGCACGGTCGTATGGGTCATCACGACTTTCGGTGAGGCATCGCTGAGCGATTGGCCGGTGCTGCATCAGATGGTCGGGCCGGAGCGAACCGCCCGGCGCATCGCCGCGCTCGCCGAGGACAATATCGGCCATAAATTGTGGGAGGATCTCGATCGACGTCCGGAAGATCTCACGGTCGTCAAGACGAAGTACAGCGCGTTCATTCAAGGCTCGTCGTCGCTGGCCGAGATTCTTCGTGCTCGCGGCATCGACACCGTCATCGTCGCCGGTACGGTGACTGGGGTCTGCTGCGAGACGACCGCCCGCGATGCGATGATGCTGAACTTCAAGGCAATCATGGTGACCGACGCCAATGCGGCGATGACCGACGAAGATCACAACGCCTCGCTCATCGCGTTTTATCTTTCCTTCGGCGACATCCAATCGACCGAGATGATACTGGAGCACCTCAACGCCATCGCGAATGCGGCGTAAAGCCGTACGACCAACGGAGGACCCATGGCCCGTGCCAGCGAGATCCATGCCGATCACGTCGGCAGCCTTCTTCGCCCGAGCGCGCTTCGGGCCGCGCGGGAGCGCATCCTCGGCGTGCACGATGCCGACCATAACCTCGGGCCGCACCACAATGTCGAGCTCGGCGTCATCGAGGACGAATGCATCCGCGAGGTCGTCAAGCTACAAGAGGAGTGCGGTCTCGCGATTGTCACCGATGGCGATTTCCGCCGCCGAAGCTGGTGGACGGACTTCTTTTTGAGCCTCGCAGGCCCGAGCATTTCCTATAACGGCAAGACTCCCATCACGATGATCAATGCGGCCGGCGAGAAGCGTCCAATCGCCGGCATCGAGCTGGCCGAGCGCATCGCTTGGCGCAGCAGCGAGAATGTGGAGCCGTTCCGCTTTCTTCAGTCGATCACCCGTAAGACGCCAAAGGTCACGCTGCCAGGGCCTCCCATGGTCCATTTTCTGCGCGACCGGGATTTCATTCCGCAAATCTATCCCGACCTAGAAAGCTTCGGCGCGGATCTCGTCGCCGCTTATCGCGCGGAGATCGGTGCCTTGGCGGCGGCGGGTTGCCGCCACGTCCAGATCGACGAATGCATGCTGCCCTATCTCTGCGATCCGCGGCATCGCGCCATGTCGCGCGCTCGCGGCGACGATCCCGATCGCCTCGTCGAGCTCTATGTTCGGCTCATCGATCAATCGCTTGCCGGTCGGCCGGCGGATATGATCGCGGCGGTCCATATGTGCCGCGGCAACATGAATGCCTTTTGGGGCGCCGAAGGCGGCTACGATCACATCGCGGAGCTCGTCTTCAACCGCATCGGCGCGGATCTCTTCCTGCTCGAATACGACACGCCGCGGGCCGGGGATTTCACGCCGTTGCGCCACGTCCCGAAGGGCAAGCAGATTCTGCTCGGCCTCATGTCAACCAAGGACAAGACGCTCGAAAGCCCTGACATGCTGAAACGCCGCGTTGAGGAGGCATCGCGCTACCTCGACATTGCGCAACTCGGCCTTTGCCCGCAATGCGGCTTCTCGACGAACCTCTTCGGTACGGATTTCACCGCGGATGACGAGCGGCGAAAGCTCGACCGTCTCATGGAGGTCAGTCGGGAGATCTGGGGGCGGTAGCGGCTGTAGCGCCCGCCTGCATCAGCCGGCGCGTGCTACCCATTGCCATCAGCATCACGAGGGGCGGCACCGTCAGCAGCACCGCGACAAAACCGGTTGCCGAGAGTCCCGCCCAAGCGATCAGCGGACCTGTGGCGATCGCGATCACGACCGAGATACCTGCGGCGCAGGTATCGTTGATGCCGAGCGCGCGACCACGCTCCGCGGTCTGATAATGATCGGCGATGAGCGCCGTCGTCGAGACGTTTGCGGCCGCCCATCCGATCCCGACCAGGAAGGCGCCCAAGGTCACCGGCCAATAGCTGGCGGTGTAGGCGACGAGACCGGCGCCGGCGAGAGCGGTGGCGACGCCGGGGAACATCACAGCATCGCGCCCATAGCGATCGGTCAGCTTGCCGAGCGGAATGGTGAAGCCGAACATGCCCATCGAATGGCACACGCCGGCAATGGCGATTCCGGTGAGCGAGGTGCCGCATTCCGAGAGGACAAGCGAGGTCAGCACCATCACGACTGACATGTTGCCTTGGGCGGCGCAGTTGGAAACCACGGCAAGGCGGATCGCCGGGCGGCGCAGCATGCTGAGCGCGCTGAAGGCTGTAGGCGCGAGGCCGGGTTCGCGCGTCGGCGCGCTGTGACCAGGATAATAATGGTGCAGATTCTGTCCGATCTCTTTCGGATCGGGGCGCACGAAAATGATGACGACCATGCCAGGCAGGATGAGCGCCGGAAGCAAGTACCAGGCGAGACCGATCGGATCTTGGCCGAGCCGGACCGAGATGCTTTCGCAGAAGTGGATCACCGTGGGGCTGACGACAAGGCCGAAAAGCGAGCCGAGCGCCAGATAGCCGAGCGCCTGGGCGCGGTGCTGTGCCGGAAACATGTCGGTCGCGGCGACGCGTAGCTGCTGCGACGCGTTCATGCCCATGCCGAAGATACGGATGCCGACCACGAAGAGCGCAAAGCTCTTGTGTCCCATCGCCTGACCAACGAGCACGGCGCCGACGAGGGCCAGGCCGAGGCCGAGGAGGATGCCGGGCTTACGCCCATAGGCGTCGGTGATCTTCCCGGTCGGATAAGCGACGAGAAAGCGGCTCAACCCGACGAGGCCGACCGACAGCCCCGTGAGATCGGCCGAGCCGGTGAGCGCCAGCACCATCAACGGGCCGAAACCGTAGGTGAATTGCATGCCCGCGCCGGTGAAGGTCTGCGATAGCGCGAACAAGGCCATGTTGCGCTTGATGAGCGAGGGAACGCGAAAGGGGAGGGAGGTGCTGGTGGCGGCCTGGGTCACCGGATAAGGTTAGCACATATAATGATTTTCTGGACATAGTCGTGTGCTCGGGCTTGAAGTGCCGATGCCGAAACGAAGCGATCGGTGCAGCGATCTCCGCAAAGATGACTTGACCCGGTCGGCAACGGCGCGATAAGCGCTCGGAGAGCTGACATGCATCCTTTCTTCGGGCTATGAATGCAGAGATGCCCTCTTTTGAGGTGCATTTACCGTTCGATCTGAATGTGGACCTCATTGCCGTTGCCTATGTGCTGGCGGCGATTGCGGTTACCGTGCATGTGCTGCTCAAGAAGTACGACGTACGCGCGGCCATCGGCTGGATCGGTCTCGCCTGGCTGTCGCCGATCGTCGGGGCAGCCCTCTACTATCTCTTCGGTATCAATCGGGTAACGCGTCGCGCTGCGCGGCTCACGCCGGAACCGCTGCGTCGTCCTGCGGTCCCTTCCGTGACTCCGTCGGCAGAAAATCCGTTGCTTCCAGAGAATATCTTGACGGTTGCCCGCGTCGGCGAGCAGCTGACAGGACATCCGCTCGCTTCGGGTAACGCCATATCGCTCTTCAGCAACGGTGATGAGGCCTATCCTGCGATGCTCGCGGCTATTGGCGGCGCGCGGCGGAGCATCGTCCTTGCGTCCTATATATTCCGGTTGGATCAAGTCGGCGGAGCGTTCATTGCGGCGCTGGGGGCGGCACGCGATCGCGGCGTCGAAATCCGGGTATTGGTGGACGGCATCGGCAGCGGCTATATCGCCTCGCCGGCGGCGCGCGAATTGAAACGAGCGGGTATCCCGGTCGCTCGCTTCATGCATCACTGGCTTCCCTGGCGCATGCCATTCCTCAACATGCGAAATCATAAAAAGCTGCTGGTCATTGACGGTACGGTGGGATTCGCGGGCGGGCTCAATATCGGCGCGGAAAATTTCCGTAAGCTTCGGCCCGCCCTCCCGGTTGAGGATGTACACTTTCGGGTCGAGGGACCCGTCGTCTCCCAGATCATGCTGACCTTCGCTGAAGATTGGAACTTCACGACGGGCGAGATCCTGGACAATCATCTCTGGTGGCCGGAGCTGACAACAAAAGGATCGGTCCTGGCGCGCGGCGTCAGTTCCGGACCCGACGAAGACGTCGGAAAGCTCGAACTCATCTTGGAGACTGCGGTCGCCGCCGCAAAACAAAGGCTCCGCGTCGTCACGCCCTATTTTCTGCCGGATCAGCGGCTGATGTCGGCGATTATCCTGGCGGCGCTCCGAGGCGTCGCGGTCGACATCGTCGTGCCGGAGCGCTCGGACCACAGTTTGCTCGATTGGGCGATGCGGGCTCACCTCGGGTTTTTCGCCGTGCCGGGCCTGACCGTCTATCTAACCCCCAAGCCGTTTGATCATTCGAAGCTGGCGACCGTCGACGGCATTTGGTGCGCGTTGGGCAGCGCGAATTGGGACGTCCGCAGCCTGCGGCTGAATTTCGAATTCATGCTGGAATGCTATGGTGCCGACACGGCATCCGAGGTGGACCGGCTGATCGACCGGAAGATCGCACGCGCCCAACGGCTTTCGCGCCTCGCGACACGTCCACTCCCCATCAGGCTGCGCGACGCCGCGGCGCGCTTACTGCTTCCCTATCTCTAAAGCGACGGCTCTGCTGCCTGGGGACCAACGGCCAGTTGGCGCGGCAGCGGCAAATTATCGCGCCGAAATGCGTCTCAACCCCTTGTTAACCGAAGCCGTGCTTACCATCATTATAGCGCCCAGCGACGGACGACGCGCGGCGCCGGGCGGCTTCGATAGAGGTTGAGAAGGCTGGAGGGGGAGGTCGGATGACTACGACCCGCTATGTCTCGCCGAATCGCGGGTCCGCATTGTCGGTCGACCTTAAAAGGTAATCGAATTGAAAATTATTAGCTGGAATCTCCTGCGCAGGACGGGTGCTGCGGTCGAGGATGTTGCTGCGCTGGTGCGGCAGGAGCGGCCGGACCTGCTCGTCATGCAGGAAGCAACCGAAGAAATGGAGGCGCTTCCGGGCCTCGTCGGCGGCTATTTTCATTGGGAGCCTTTGCCCAGTCGCATCCATGGGCTCGCAGCGTGGAGTCCGCATCCGCTTCCGCCGCCAGAGGTGCTGCCGCTCCCGGTTTCGAGAATGCCGGGCCGTCTGCCGCCGCGCTTTGCCCAGATTCTCCGGCTCGGCACCATCACCATCGCCAATGTTCATCTCTCGCACGGCCAACTGCTCAACCGCTGGCAATTGCTGCGGATCATTCGCACGGTCGAAGGACCGGCCGCGGTCATTGGCGACTATAATGCCGTCGGCCCGACATTGCTCCCCGGCTTCAAAGACGTGGGGCCGCGTGAACCGACGCATATCGCGCAGAACGTCCTGGGATTTCGCCTGGACAGATGCCTCATCCGCGGCCTCGACTGCGCGGCGGCGCGAGCGTTGGAGCGAGGCCCATCCGATCATCGCCCGATTGCAATCGAGCTTGCCGCCGCGGACCAGGAGCGCGTCGCCGGCACCGGAGTCGAGCTTGCCAAGAGAGTGCGTCGGATAAGGCTGGACCCCGTGGCCCGATTTGCCGCCCAGCGCTCGCGAACGAAAAGAAGGGCTGTGCATTAGCGCAGCGTCGAATTCCACACAGAAATAGAATCGGAACGACGGTTGGCGCTTATAGCCTCCCGAAGCTTCCGTTGATCAGCGAGCGAAGGCTGAGCTTGGCGTCGCCGTGGCCGAATTCGCCATCGGCGCCCGCGAGGCGGGAAGTTCGACCTCGATCTCGAGCGTCGACATCCGATCGCCTCGCTGCAGCCGGACATGGATCTGGTCGCTCGCGACCTCGACGTACCTTCGAATGACTCCAAGAATATCTTTCTGCAGCAGCGGCAGGTAGTCCGGTTGCGTCCGGTCCTGACGCTCATGGGCAAGCACGAGCTGAAGCCGGTCTTTGGCAGTTTGCGCCGAATTCGGAGCGTTGGGGCGACGCAAGAACTCGAATAGTTTCATACAGCTCTCCACAGGAGTCGCTGAAGCAGGCTGCGCCGCTCGGGGCCGAGCACCCGCATTTCGATCTGTTCACCCATGAGGCGCGAAACGGCGTCGGCATAGGCCATGCCGGCATTGGAGCTTTCGTTCAGCACGACGGGCGTGCCAACATTCGACGCACTAAGCACCGTTGGGCTCTCGGGCACAATGCCGAGCAGCGGAATAGAGAGGATCTCGAGGATGTCCTCGACTTTCATCATATCGCCCCGCGCCACTCGATCCGGATCGTAACGCGTCAGCAGGAGGTGGGGCTTAACAGGGCCTTCTCCCTTTTCGGCGCGACGGGTCTTGCTGCTCAGGAGACCGAGGACCCGGTCGCTGTCGCGCACGGACGACACTTCGGGATTGGTCACAACCACCGCCTCGTCGGCGAAGTACATGGCGAGATGGGCGCCGCGCTCGATTCCAGCAGGGCTGTCGCAGAGGATGTAATCGAACTCGTTACGAAGTTCGTCGATCACCTTTTCAACACCCTCTCGAGTGAGCGCGTCCTTGTCGCGGGTCTGCGATGTCGGAAGGATTGACAGGTTGTCGAGGCGCCGGTCCTTGATCAAGGCCTGGTTGAGCTTGGCGTCTCCCTGAATGACGTTAATAAAGTCGAAGACCACGCGCCGCTCGCACCCCATAACCATGTCGAGATTGCGCAGCCCGACATCGAAGTCGATGACGACGGTCTTCTTCCCGCGTAGGGCAAGCCCTGCGCCGAGCGCGGCTGTGGAGGTCGTCTTGCCGACACCTCCCTTACCCGAAGTGATGACGATGATTTTGGCCACTCCGCGATCTCTCCTTATGATTGACGCTATTTCAGGGACCTGATGCGAAGCGTCCCGTCCTCGAGGAACGCCTGAACGCGCTGGTTTCGGAACGAAGATTCGATTGTGTCACTGGTCTTATAGAGACCGGCGATCGCAATCAACTCCGCTTCGAGACTTTGGCAGAAGATACGTGCTGTCGAATCTCCGTTCACGCCGGCAAGTGCCCGCCCTCGCATCCGGCCGTAGACATGGATATTGCCGCGGGCAATGAGCTCAGCGCCCGAACTCACGGAAGCAACGACGACGAGGTCGCCGGTATCCGCAAAAATTCGCTGTCCCGAACGCACGGGATCGGTAACGAGCAGAGCGCCGCTCGGTGGTTCTTGTGGTCCTTTGTCTTCCTTCGGGGCGCCCTCTCTCTTCTTATTGGCGTCGGGCGGCGTATCATAGCCGCCAGGGAGCGTGATCAAGCCCGCGGTCAGGGCAGCCCGATTCTGTTCGATCGTGCCGTTCTGCACGCCGATCAGCATCACCTTCCGTTTCCGCAATTCGCGCGTAAGGCCGATGAAATCGATCGAAGCGCCGATAGCGTTCGTGCGGTCGAGATCGAGCACGAAAGGAGCATCCGAAAAGAAATGCGGAGTCTGAGCCACGAGGGCGTCGACGGCCTGGAAGAACTCGGCGTCGGGACCACGCGTCATCTGCAACACGATCGCTGTGAAAAACCGGCCGCGGACCTGGAATGGCGCAACGGCCGTGCGATGCTTGTGGCCGTTCACGTCCGCTCGCTGCGAATTGGTCATAACTTATGCATTCGTGGTGTCTGCAAATTGTCTTAATCTGAGTCGCACCGCAAACGCTACAGACTTGTCGCGCGCACGCGTGGCTTTTTTGTGATCGGTGAACGAATCGCCGAGCGCGATCATTCGCCAGCGCCGATCAAGCTCGTCCAAACACTGCGAGGCGTGGACAATCGCGCTCAGTCGCATCCTTTCCGCCTTCGATCCTCGAAGCAATTTTCGCCAACGCGCCGCAAGTGTGGACGAGATCGCAATGCAATGACCACCAAATCGGAGTGTAACGGCGACTCACAGGCGCGGCCGTTATCCACAACCACCACGCAAGGGAGGATCGGATGCGAAACTCACTCACCGCCGCTCTCGCTCTCGGCGCGCTGTCGTTGTTGACTCAGAACGCCGCGGCACAGCTTGCCGAAAAGAAGACGCTGACCCTGGCCGCGGCGCGCAAGATGGTCGCCGCGGCCGAAGCGGAGGCGGCGCGCAATCATTGGGCCGGGGTTGTCGCGATCGTCGATGACGGCGGCTGGCCGATCCTGATCGAGCGAATGGATCATGCGACTTATACGGCGAGCGTCGAGCTCGCGCCGGGAAAAGCGCGTACCGCGGCTTTGTTCAAACGGCCGAGCCAGGCGCTCGAGGATGCGATCAACCACGGCCGCATCGCAGCCGTGACGGCGCGTGGCTTCGTCGAAATGCAAGGCGGCTTGCCGATCGTCGTCGACGGGGAAGTGATCGGCGGGATCGGGGCGAGCTTCGATACGCCGGATCACGATGTCGAGGTCGCCAAAGCCGGACTTGCGGCTCTTGCCGCGAGCTCGGCCGATCGCAAGTAGTTCCCCGCGACTCGTAAGCGCGCATTCAGCGGCGAGTCGGAGATACCTCCATTGTTATCAGCGAGCCGTGGCGCTCCGAGGGGGGCGGCAGAAGCGGCGCATCCACCCTATCCGCCTTCGCCTCGGCGCGCCCAGGTGAGGCGGGTCATCGATCTCCTCTCTCTCCACGAGTTCGTCTCAGTTCAGGCTATCGACCAGCCGATCGAATGCGGCGGCCGCACTGCTGGCGCGGCGGCCCGGCACGCTCAAGCGCGTCAAGGTGCGGTATACGCGGAAATCTTTCGGCCGGACGACCGCCAGCCGTCCGAGGGCGATCTGATCGGCGGCGGCGGCGGCCGAGACGATGGCGACGCCGAAGCCGGCCGCGACCATCTGCTTGATTGCTTCCGTGCTACCGATCTCGATCGTGCTGCGCGGCCGGATCTGGTGCGCGGCAAGCGCAGCCGCGACGACTTCGCGCGTGCCCGAACCGAGCTCGCGTATGAGAAAAATCTCCCTCTCGAGCGCGGCCAAGACGGCGCTCGGCCGCAGGTCGAGGAGACGATGATCCGGCGCCGCGATCAGCACCAGCTCTTCCTGTCGCCACGATTTGGCAGTCACAGGGAATTCCTGGGTCGGCCCTTCGACGAAAGCGAGGTCCAGCCGTCGGGCGACCAGGAGCTCGGCGATCTGCCGGGTGTTGGCGCTGGTCAGATGCAACTCGATCGCCGGATGGTCGCGATGAAACGCGCCGATCACCGTCGGCAGAAGATAGGTGGCGATGGTCGTGCTCGCGCCGATCGCCAAGGTGCCGCGCTGCAAGCCGCGCAGGGCGTCGAGTTCGTCTTCGGCATCCCGCTCCACCGCGAAGAGCGCCTGCGCCTTCTCGAAAAGGCGGGCGCCGGCCTCGGTGAGGCGCAGGCCTTGAGCGCCGCGCTCGATCAGTGCCGTGCCGAGCTGTGTCTCGAATTCGCGAACGCCCTTCGACACTGCAGGCTGGCTGAGATGCAAGGCCGCCGCCGCGGCGGAGAAGCCGCCTTCTCGAGCGACCGCCGCGAAGAGGCGCAGAAGGTGAAGATTGAGCGCCATAACCAAAGTATATATAGAAAATGAAATAAATGCATTGGCGTTATAAGGCCGCAGCGCGCAATCTGATTGCGCGATGCGCTCTTTGAGAAATTGGTCGAGTTTTCTGCCGGGATTCGCGCTTTCCGTGGGCATCGGCATGCTGGCGCTCGGTGTCCAGCGGCTCGAGGAACGTCTCATCGGACGCCCCATTCTCGAAGCGATTGTCATCGCGATCCTGCTCGGCGCATTGGCGCGGGCTCTTTGGACGCCGGCACGTATCTGGAGGAAGGGGATCGAGTTCAGCGCCAAAACGCTGCTCGAGACCGCGGTGGCGATGTTGGGCGCCTCGATCAGCTTTCAGACCATCGTAAACGGCGGGTTAAGGCTTCTGCTTGGTGTCGCCGCCGTCGTCGTTATTTCCATTCTTGCGAGTTATGCGATCGGGCGCGGCTTCGGCCTTTCGCGGCGGCTCGCGTTGCTGGTCGCGTGCGGCAATTCGATCTGCGGCAATTCGGCGATCGCGGCGGTCGCCCCGATCATCGAGGCCGAACCAGACGACGTCGTCTCCTCGATCGCCTTTACGACTTTTCTCGGCATCATCGTCGTTCTGGTGCTGCCGCTTCTCGTGCCGCTGCTGCGCATGTCACAGATGCAATATGGCGTTCTCGCCGGTCTCACCGTCTATGCCGTGCCGCAAGTCCTCGCCGCGACGTTCCCGGTCGGCATCTTCAGCACCCAGATCGGTACCCTGGTCAAGCTGATGCGCGTCCTCATGCTGGGTCCCGTCGTCTTCCTGTTGTCGCTCGGCATCGGCCGCAGGCGCGCCGCTTCCGGTGCCGCACCGCGAAAACGCGGCTTGCCGGTGGCGCGGTTCATTCCCTGGTTCGTTCTCGGCTTCCTGCTTTTAGCGGTTCTTCGCTCCTTTGGCGGCATCCCCGAGCCGATCCGCGCGCCGATCATTCAGCTCGCCAGTACTTTCACCATCATCGCGATGGCAGCGCTTGGGCTCAGCGTCGATCTCGGCAGCTTGCGGCGCGCTGGCGCTCGTGTCATCGCGACGGCGCTGCTCGCGATCCTCCTGCTGGCCGGCATCAGCCTGATGCTGATCGACGTGCTCGGGATCGCCTGATTTCGTCGCATCGCTCATCTCCGCTTTGCCTGGCGATCAACGACCTCGTCTTCTGCCGCGGCAGTCATCAGCCTGATTGAGTATATCCGGCGAACACAAGATTGCTGTCATGACCGTCGACAGGAAATTGTGCAGCCTTATCGTAAAGTATCACCGCCGTCGGTGCTGGTGTGGAAGGAGCGCATCGCTTCTCGCCACCAGAAATCTTTCTCAATATTCTTCCGCTCCATCCGGGGGCCGAGCGCTTCTGGCGCGAGCGCGGCTATCTTCCCTGACGAAAGGAACCCTGCGGAGGGAGGGCGCGCGGGGCGGCCCCGGGCCTATCGCTTACGCCCCCGTGCGATCATGTCCGGCCCGTGCTAACCTCCCGACCATGAGGTCCGATCAGCAGTACGAAGGTGAGGCATCGTGAGTGACAATCAGGCGGCACGCGAGGCCTATTACGCGAAAGCCGCGAAACTCAACGTTTCGGCGCTCTGGACAACGCGGCTCGTGCCGCCGCTTCCTAAAGATTCGGTCAAGGCGGTTCCATTCCTCTGGGATTTCGACGGCGTGTTGCGGCCGACCCTCTACGAGGCCGGCGATCTCATCACCGCGCATGAGGCAAACCGTCGCGTGCTGACGCTCGAGAATCCAGGGCTCGGCGGGTCGCATCGCATCCTCGAATCGCTTTATGCGGGCTTGCAGATGCTGCTTCCCGGCGAATGCGCGCCGGCACATAAGCATTCGCCCTCGGCGCTGCGCTTCGTCATCGAAGGCAGTGGCGGCGCCTGGACCGCGGTTTCGGGCGAGAAATCCTATATGAAGCCCGGCGACTTCGTCATCACGCCCTCTGATACCTGGCACGACCACGGTCATGATGGCGCGGGGCCATATTTCTGGATGGACGGTCTCGATATTCCGATGGTCGCGACCTTCGGGCCGATGTTCTTCGAGCATTATGGCGAAGATCGCGCGCCACTGCGGCGTCCGGCGGGCGACAGTCGCGCGCGTTACGGCGCCAATATGCGCCCGGTCAATGAATCCTGGAGCAAGCCGGAATCGCCGATCTTCGCTTATCCTTACGAGCGCTCGCGCGAGGCCTTGGAGCAGCTGCGCAAGGCTGAGGAGTGGGACCCCTATGCGGGGTTGAAGCTCAGCTATATCAACCCCACGACCGGAGGCAGCGCGATGCCGACGATCTCGGCTTTCCTTCAACTCGTCCCCAAAGGCTTTCGCACCGAACCCTATCGCACGACCGAGAATACGGTGTTTTCGCCGGTGGAAGGGCGCGGCCGGCTTATCGTCGGCGAGGCCGGTTCGGAGAAGACGATTGCCTGGAAGCCGCGCGACATCTTCGCGGTGCCGTGCTGGGTACCCTATCGGCTGGAGGCCGATGAGGACGCGGTGCTGTTCAGCTATTCCGATCGCGTCGCGCAGGAGAAGCTCGGCATCTGGCGCGAGCACCGCGGCAACCAATAAGGGCCGCCGCTCTCTTTGAGTTGATGGAAAACCGATCTGCTGCTTCGAGCAGCCGAGGGGCTCGCGGTGCCGTGTGGCGTTATGAGAGCGGGCGAAGCAAGGCGAGGTTGCGCAGCGAGGTGACGATCGCATCGACCGCGAGGCCGGCCTGCAAAACCGCGAAAATCCAGCCCAGCACCTGGAAGCTTGTCATGCCGACACGCGTGACGATTTGTCTCGCGAGTAGCATTCCAACAAGATTCAGCGCCATGACCAGCATCAAGATCCCGATGACGACCGCCAACATCTTCGCATCGCCATGGGCGAGATCGGCAAAAAACAGAATGGCGGTGGCGCCCCAAGGCGTGACGATCACCGGAATGGCGAGCGGTGTGGCGGCCGCATGTTTCGATAGAACAGCAGGTGTCGGTAGCGATACGGGACGGCCGACCTGTCCAATCATTTCGCGCGCAGCGATGAACAAGAGAATGCCTCCCGCGAGCCGCAAATCGTCGGACGAGACGCGCCAGGACGCCGCGACGCCAGTCATCAAGAGCGCGATAAGGAGGGCGACCGCCGGCCTTTGAGCGCAAGAGCGCGCAGGGCTCCTGGCGCCTGGTACCGCACCCGTTCAGACCACCCCGGCGGCCGGTTGGCCGATAATCCTTGTTGCCGAGAATGGTCCTGATCTGGGAATCTCGACAGGGGGGAAGGGCCCATGCAGCCGGATCAAGACGCGTTCGGTATCCGGCGTAATGACGCGGCCACGGGAGCGGCCGCGCAGCATGGCATGGGGACCGATCCATCGCCGGGGCTTCGGATCCTATCGGCCCTCCATGCCGGAAGCTCTGCGCTGGTCGTCGCGCTCGGGATTGCAATTTGTGCCGCGGCGCCGGAACTCATCTGGCGCGGCATGAAAATCGCTCTGGCGCATGCGAGTTGGGCGGATCTTGTGTCCATGCTCCTGATCGGCGGCATTGTCGCGTTCTTCGTCGAGCCGATCCTGGAGCGCGTACGGAATATCCTGGAATGGTCCAAAGGTGACCGCTCGGTCGACCGCCGACAACGCGCGTTGCTCAAGGCGCTCGTCAGCGTCGTTTTCGCTCTGACCTCTGTCAGTATTCACGACTCCATGATTGAGTTCGTATCTCACAATGATCTCGATAGCGCCGCCGATGGCTCCGCGTTGAACGCGGCCGTTGCGCTGGTCGTCGAATGGGCGATCGTACCTTTCGCGATTGCCCTCGCTTGGCAAAGCGTTGAGAGCCGATGGCTTGCGATGCCGATTGGCGTCGTTGCGGCGTTCTCGTCCGCCCTTTCGGGTTGGCTGTTTGCCTGGAGCATGCGGACCGTCATCGCCACGGCGATCCCCTGTTTGATCATTCAGTATTTCGGTTATCGCCAGATCAAAAGTCGGCCCGAGCAACAGGTGTTTGTGCCCCATGCGGCGGTGGTGGCGGGCTCGGCGGTCGCTTGGCTCGTGGCAGCTGCCCTTTTGGATGCCTCCTTTTCTGTCTTCGATCTTCATTCGATGCGATCGTACAACGCGTCTCGGCTGTCGATCGATCTACGATTCTATTTTGGATGGACGGTTGGTGTCCTGCTCGCGTCTTCCGCACGGATCGAACGAGACGAGACGCGACGTTGAATTCGAATGTCGAAAGAGCGTCGCTGCCCTTCCTGGACGATTATCGAATTTAGATACATCCTCCTTACGACCCTCTTTTCACGCTGGAGGTGGCGCGGCTCGATTGCAGATGAGCGTCACTGGGCGTGAATAGGCTGATTGGCGTATTTCTTGCTTGTTCTACACCAGGAGTTCAATCGGCGTAGGGCCGGCATCGTTGCGCGTTCTGTTGGCAGACGAGAATCAGGAGCGGATCGAGGCGGTCTCGCAGCGCCTGCGCGAGGCGGGGGTGGAGGAGATCGTCACCCTCGAGCCCGGCATGCGCCTCGCCGACGCGGTCAAGAGCGTCGCGCCCGACGTCATCATCGTCGACATGTCGCGGCCCGATCGCGACAGTCTCGAAAGCATCCGCGAGGTGAGCGATCACGCGCCGCGACCAATTGTCCTTTTCGTCGATAAGGACGATGCGTCCTTCATGGAAGAAGCGATCGAAGCGGGTATCAGCTCCTATAATCTCTTGGGAAGCTCGATCCCCGACGTGAAGCCGATCGTGCAGGCTGCGGTCGCGATCTTCCGCCGCTATCGCAAGCTCGCCGACGACCTCGAGAAGGCCGAGACCAAGCTGCAGGAGCGCGACATCGTGCAACGCGCCAAGGCGCGGCTGATGAAGGAACAGCATCTCAGCGAGCCGCAAGCGCATCGCCTGATGCGGCAGAGGGCTATGAACAGCGGCAAGCGCATTGTCGATATCGCATCCGACCTGCTTGCCAAGAGTGGCAAGAAACCATGAGCGGAGAGGGGAGGGGCATCATGCCGGGAGCGATGATTAACATCGGCCTTTTGCGACTTACGGACGCCGCGCCCGTGGTGGTCGCCTTCGAGAAAGGCTTTTTCGATCGCTGCGGTCTCGCCGTGCAGCTCTCGGTCGAGCCTTCCTGGGCGAATATCGCCGACAAGCTGAGCTATGGCCGACTGCAGGCGGCGGTGATGCTGCCGCCACTCGCCTTCGCCATCGCGCTCGGCACGCGCGGTATCGGCGTGCCTCTGATCGTGCCGATGTCGCTCAGCCTCAATGGCAATTCGATCACCTTATCGCACGAGATCCACCGCGCTTTGGAGCTCTTGCTCGGCACCGGGCCGCTTCAGGTCGGGGCGCGGCTGCGCAAGCATATCGCCAAGCGCGGCAAGCGCTTGCGCCTGGCGATCGTGCATCTTCATTCGACGCACAATTTGCTGCTGCGCTACTGGCTTGCCGCCTGTGGCATCGATCCCGAACGCGACATCGAATTCTCGGTCGTGCCGCCCGCCGAAACCGCGGACGCGCTGCTCGATGGGCTGATCGACGGATTCTGCGCCGGGGCGCCTTGGGGCGAGGTCGCAGCGCGGGCCGAGGTCGGGGCGACCATCGTTACCTCGTCGCAGATTTGGCGCAACCATCCGGAAAAATGCCTCGCCGTCTCGGCGGCGTGGGCCGAGCGGCAACCGCAAATGCTGGCGGGCCTGCTCGACGCGCTGATTGAAGCAGCGCGCTACTGCGATGCGCCCGAGAATGCCGAAGACGTCGCCGAGATCATGAGCGACGACCGCTATCTCAACCTCAAACCATCGCTGATCCGCGCCTCATTGCCGGGCGCGGCGGGCTGGTCGAGCGGGCATGTCGATCGCTCTGTGTTCTTTGCGAGCGCCGCCAACTTTCCATGGCGCTCGCATGCGGCTTGGTTTCTGCGTGAAATGTCGCGCTGGAATCTGCTCGACCGCGGCGTCGATCTCGACGCGGCGGCGGCGATCTATCGTCCGGATCTCTTCCGGGCCGCCGCCGCGCGCAGCGGCATCGCGGCGCCGCTCGATGATGTGAAGGCTGAAGGTGCGCATTCCGAAGATTGGCGGGTTGCGGCAAAACCGCTTCCCATCGCCATGAGCGCCGATCCGTTTTGCGATGGAAAGATTTTCACGAGCTGATCGCCGATCGCGAATGGGTTAACACGACGCGTCATAGCGCGATGTATGAGGTTGCTCAGAAATGCGGCGCGCTCATTCGCGTTGCGCTTTTTTTAGGCGCGGCGCCGATACAGCGCAGCGAAAAACTGCGAATTCAGCAACGATTCCGCCTTGGCATGGTGATTGCAACGTAAACAGGTGCCGAGACGCCAATTCGGGCAGCTTGGCGCGGCGCCTCAACGGCGAGATTGCCGCTGCATCGGGACCATTCGCGGCGAAGGTCCCCTTTCGATCACCCGGCGGATCAACGGCGATCCCCTCTTGGACCGAAGCGTCCGAAAGAGCGGATCGATCATGAATAAAGGCTTCCTCAAAGCAGGCCATCTGCCGACCCTGACGATGGCGTTTGTCTATTTCGATCTCAGCTTCATGGCTTGGGTCATCCTGGGGCCGCTCGGTATTCAGATCGCCAAGACGCTCGGCCTCGACGCCGGCCAAAAAGGCCTGATGGTCGCGATCCCGGTGCTTGCCGGCGCTTTCCTGCGCATCGTTAACGGTTTTCTCGTCGACCACTATGGCCCCAAAGTCGCGGGACTCATCGCCCAGATCTTCGTTGTCGCCGGTCTGTTGCTCGCCTGGTTCCTGGGCGTGCACAGCTTCGGCCAAGTTCTTCTCGTCGGCATCGTGCTCGGCATGGCGGGTGCGTCCTTCGCCGTGGCGCTGCCCCTTGCCTCGCGCTGGTATCCGCCGCAGCATCAAGGCACCGCGCTCGGCATCGCCGGCGCCGGCAATTCCGGCACCGTGCTCGCCTCGTTCTTCGCACCGGGCCTCGCCGTCGCTTACGGCTGGAACAACGTGCTCGGCATGCTCGCGATTCCGCTCGCGATCGTGCTCGTGTTCTATGCGCTCTTCGCCAAGGACGCACCCAATCGGCCGCCGGCGAAATCCTTTGCCGATTACCTGCGCATTCTCAAGACCGCCGATGCGTGGTGGTTCATGCTGCTCTACAGCGTCACCTTCGGCGGCTTCGTCGGCTTGGGCTCGTCGCTGCCAATCTACTACAACGACCAGTACGGGCTGACGCCGGTCCTCGCCGGCTATGCGACTGCGGCCTGCGTTTTCGTCGGGTCGATGCTGCGTCCGGTCGGCGGCGCGATCGCCGATCGCATCGGCGGCGTGCGCACGCTATCGACAATGTATCTGATCGCCGCGCTCGCTCTCATCATTGTCAGCTTCGGCCTGCCGCATGTCTCGCTCGCCATCGCCGCTTTCGTGATCGGCATGGGCGCGCTCGGCATGGGCAATGGCGCCGTGTTCCAGCTCGTGCCGCAACGCTTTGGCCGCGAGATCGGAATCATGACCGGGCTCGTCGGCATGATGGGCGGCGTCGGCGGCTTCTATCTCGCCTCGAGCCTCGGCTATTCGAAGCAGTTCACCGGCAACTATCAGGCAGGTTTCCTCGTCTTCGCGATTCTCGCCCTCGGCGCCTTCCTCGGCCTCAGTATCGTGAAGCGGCGCTGGCGCACAAGCTGGTCGGGCGCGGCCGACGCGGTGCGGATCTGAGGGCCGCGCGATGAATATGATCCGGCGCCGGGAGCGGCTCGTCGTCATCGGCAACGGAATGGCCGGCATGCGCACGGTCGAGGAGCTGCTGAAGCGCAATCCGCTTCGCTACGACGTGACCGTTTTCGGTGCGGAACCGCACGTCAATTATGACCGCATCATGCTATCGTCGGTGCTCGCCGGCGAGAAGGATCTCGGCGACATCATCATCAATTCGCTCGCTTGGTATGCCGAAAACGGGATTCGCCTGTTTGCCGGCGATCCGGTGGTCGCGATCGACCGAGCCGCGAAAACGGTGCGGTCGGAGAGCGGTCGCGTCGAACCATACGACCGACTGTTGCTGGCTACTGGATCGAAGCCGATCGTGCCGCCGATCCCCGGCCTCGAGCTGTCTGGCGTCTGTGCTTTTCGCGATATCGCCGATATCGAGCAGATGATTGGCGCGGCGCAGCGCTATCGCCGGGCCATTGTCATCGGCGGGGGGCTCTTGGGCCTCGAGGCAGCGAACGGCCTGCTCAAGCGCGGCATGTCCGTCGCCGTCGTCCATCTCATGGATACGCTGATGGAGCGGCAGCTCGATGCAACGGCGGGCAAGCTGCTGCAGCACTGTCTCGACGAGCGCGGGCTCAATTTCTTCACCGACGGCCAAACCGAAGAGATTTTCGGCGATGGCCGCGTCGAAGGCGTTCGCCTCGCTGACGGCCGCCATGTGCCAGGCGACCTCGTCGTCATGGCGATTGGCATTCGCCCCAATATCGACCTTGCGCGCAAGGCCGGCTTACAGGTCAATCGCGGCGTCTCGGTCTATGACGATATGCGTACCTCCGACCCGGAGATCTTCGCGGTCGGCGAATGCGTCGAGCATCGCGGCACGACCTACGGCCTCGTCGCGCCGCTCTACGAGATGGCGAAAGTCTGTGCCGAGCACCTCGCCGGCGACGAGACTGTGACCGCCGCCTATGCCGGCTCGGTGCTTGCGACCAAGCTCAAGGTCACCGGCATCGACGTGTTCTCGGCTGGCAACTTTCTTGGCGGCGAGGATTGCAACGCCATCACGTTTCAAGACACGGCACGGCAGGTCTACAAGAAACTCGTCTTGCGCGATGGCCGGCTCGATGGAGTCGTGCTCTATGGCGAGGTTGTCGACAGCAGCTGGTATCTCGACCTGTTGCGCAAGCGCGAAGACATTACCGCATTCAAGGATGCGGCGATCTTTGGTCAAGCGGTCGTCACGGCGCTCGGCAAGGCGGCGCCGCCGAACGTCGCCGATTATCCCGACGATTATCAAATCTGCGGCTGCAACGGCGTATGCAAAGGCACGATCGTCGAGGCGATCGCTACGAAGGGGCTAACGACGCTTGATGCGGTGCGGCGCCACACCAAGGCCTCGGCCTCTTGCGGGTCTTGCACCAGCCTCGTCGAATCGATTCTTGCGGCGACGGCGGGCGACGCCTTTGCCAAGCCGCAAAAGCAGGGCATGTGCCGATGTACCGCGCTGACCCATGACGAGGTACGTCAACATATCCGCGACGACGAGCTCAAGACCATCCCCGCGGTGATGAGCGCGCTCGGCTGGACCAATCCCGAAGGCTGCCATTCCTGTCGCCCGGCGCTCAATTTCTATCTCCTTTGCGCGTGGCCCGGCGAATACCGCGACGATGCGCAGTCGCGCTTCATCAACGAGCGCGCCCACGCCAACATTCAGAAGGACGGCACCTTTTCGGTTATTCCGCGCATGTGGGGCGGCGTGACGAATGCAAAGGAGCTGCGCGCCATCGCCGATGTCGTCGACAAGCACGCGATCCCGACGGTGAAGCTCACCGGCGGCCAGCGCATCGACATGCTCGGCGTGCGCAAAGAGAAACTGCCAGCGGTCTGGCGCGATCTTAACGCGGCAGGCCTCGTCTCCGGCCACGCCTATGGCAAAGCGCTGCGCACGGTGAAGACCTGCGTCGGCTCGGAATGGTGCCGCTTCGGGACGCAGGATTCGACCTCGATGGGCATCGCCCTCGAGAAGATGACCTGGGGCTCGTGGCATCCGCATAAGGTGAAGCTTGCCGTATCGGGATGCCCGCGCAACTGCGCCGAAGCCACGATCAAGGATTTTGGCGTGGTTGCCGTTGAAAGCGGTTGGGAGCTGCATGTCGGCGGCAATGGCGGCATCAAGATCCGCGGCACGGATTTCTTGTGCAAGGTCGCGACGGCGGAGGAGGTGCTTGAATATTGCGCGGCGTTTCTGCAGCTCTATCGCGAGGAGGCGCGCTATTTGGAGCGCACTGCGCCGTGGATCGAGCGTGTCGGCCTTGATTATGTGAAGACCCGTATCGTCGATGATGCGGCTGAGCGGAAAGCGCTGCAGGCGCGATTCCTCTTCTCGCAGCAATTCTTCCAAACCGATCCCTGGGCCGAGCGCAGCGCCGAGGACGCGCCTGCCGGCGAGTTCCGCATGCTTGCCGCGGTCGAGTAGCGGGATGGACGCGACCATGGCAGCGGCGATGTGGCACGATGTCGGCACGGTCGAGGACATTCCGCGTCTCGGCGCGCGCGTCGTCGCGACGCCGGAGGGCAATATCGCCGTCTTTCGCACCGGCGACGACGCCATCTATGCGATCGATGATCGCTGCCCCCATAAGCAGGGGCCGCTATCGCAAGGGATCGTGCATGGCACCGCGGTGACGTGCCCGCTACATAATTGGATGATCGATCTCGTCACCGGCGAGGCGGCCGAGCCCGATCGCGGTTGCGTGCGCCGGATTCCTGCGCGAATCGAAAACGCGCGCATTCTGCTGATGTTGCCGATATCGCATTGTGGCTAAGGTCAAAACCACCTGCCCTTATTGCGGCGTCGGTTGCGGGATCATCGTCGAGAACGGCGCTGTCCGCGGCGATCCGGATCACCCGGCGAATTTCGGACGACTGTGCTCGAAAGGGGCCGCGCTCGCCGAGACGCTTGACGATACCGGACGCCTCACCCGGCCACTGATCGATAGCCGCGCCGCGAGCTGGGATGAAGCGCTCGATCTCGTCGCTGCGCGCTTTGCCGCGACGATCGCTGAATTTGGTCCCGAGGCGGTGGCGTTCTACGGCTCGGGCCAATTCCTTACCGAGGATTATTACGTCGCCAATAAGCTGATGAAGGGATTTATCGGCAGTGGCAACATCGACACCAATTCGCGCCTCTGCATGGCGTCGGCCGTCGCCGGCCAGCAGCGCGCTTTCGGCGAAGACGTGGTGCCGGGAATCTACGAGGATTGGAATGAGACCGATCTTGCGGTGCTGGTCGGGAGCAATACCGCTTGGTGCCATCCTGTGCTCTACCAGCGCCTCAAGGAGACGCGGCGCGCGCGCGGCACTTTCGTTGTCGTGATCGATCCGCGGCGCACCGCGACCTGCGAAATCGCCGATCTCCATCTGCCGCTTGCGCCGGGCAGTGATGTCGCGCTGTTCGACGGGCTTCTGGTCCATCTCGCCGAGCATGGCGGGCTCGCGCACGACTGGATCGACGCGCATACGCGCGACTTCGAGGCAGCGCTCGCGGCCGCGCGTGCGAGCGCCGCCACGATCGACCAGGTCGCGACGCTTACCGGCTTGACTGCGGCTGACATCGCGATTTTCTATGAGCGGTTCGCCGCGACCGAGCGCGCGATGACGGTGTTCTCGCAAGGCGTCAATCAATCGACGGCCG
>CAYMNX010000312.1:0-7721 GCA_964391905.1 uncultured Rhizobiaceae bacterium | reverse complement strand
GCCTTGCAAGGTGGCGATGAGCTTCCAGGCGAGATCGACCGCATCGGCGAGGCCGGTATGCAGGCCGAGGCCGCCGGTCGGCGAATTCTGATGCGCCGCATCGCCGCAGATGAAGACGCGGCGGTCGCGATAATGCGCGGCGACGCGCTCGCGCCGCTCCCACGCCATCACCGACAAAATCTCATACGGCACATCGGTGCCGGCGAGCCGGCGCATATAGGCGTGGCCGTCGAACGCGGGATCGGCGCGCAATACCGAGAGCCGCCACAGCTCCTTGCCGTCGATGCCGATGATCTCGCCCCAGGTGCCGCCGGCATCGGTGAAGCGGAAGAACCGCGCCCAACCCTTGTCGTGAATCTTCATGAGCTCGGGCGAGCGGAAGAAGACATTGACGCTGTTGGCGACGAGGCCGAGCCCCTCATAGCCGAAGCCGAGCGCGGTCACGACCGTGCCATCGGCGCCGTCGCAGCCGACGAGATAGCGCGCGCGCAGCGTCTCGCTCTTGCCGGTCTTGCGGTCGGTGACGACGGCGTCGACGCCGTCATCGTCCTGCGCGAAGGATTGAAGGCTTGTCAGATGACGAATGGTGACGGTGGGGAAGGAGCGCGCTTTCGCGAGGAGGATCGGGTCGTAGAAGAGCTGCGCACAGGCGGCGCGCGGCTCGGGCGTGTAGGCGAGCTTCTGCTCGACATAGGCAGGCACCTTGTGGCGCGCGAGCTCATACCCCACCATGCTGGTGCAATAGACGAGATCCTGGGGATGGGTTTGCGGCCAGCCGCTGTTCTTCACTGTCTCGACGATGCCCCAGCGGCGGTTGAACTCCATGCTGCGGATCGAGAGCCCGCTCATCTTCGGGATGTTGATGCTGCCGTCGCGCTTCTCGACGACGGTGCAGGCAATTCCCGCCATGCCGAGCTCGATCGCGAGCGCCAGCCCGACCGGCCCGCCCCCCGCGATCAAAACCGGGATGATGTCATCGCTCATCCGCTTTGGCGTTTCCTCCGCCAAGAACGGTAAAGTGGGCATTCCGCCCGGTCAATGATGGGCGCAACGTCGCGGCGCGGCGATCAGCGGCGCCGCCGCGCCGCAAGCATTGCTTTTCGCGGCGGAAGCCGGGACAATCGCCGTAATTGAGAAGACGATGCAGGGGAGTGACGCGGATGTCCGATCTTCGGGAGCGATTTGCCGCCGCCAATGCACTGGCGATGTGGGAGCAGGAGCTGCGCCCCAATCGGCCGGCGACGCCGGCACATATCTGGCGTTGGCAAACGATGAATCCGCTGATCGGCGAAGCCGCCGGCGCGGTCAATATGGAGGACGCGGAGCGCCGCGTCCTCATCCTCAACAATCCCGGCATCGCCGGCCAGGGCGCCGCGCCCAATCTCTCGGTCAATCTGCAAGTGCTGCTGCCCGGCGAGCGGGCGCGGCCGCATCGCCATTCGATGCATGCGTTGCGCTTCATCCTCGAAGGGACGGGCGCGACGACGACGGTCGAGGGCAAGGTCTGTCCGATGCTTCCGGGCGATCTCGTGCTGACGCCGGGCTGGACCTGGCATGAGCATGCGAATGACACGAAAGAGCGCGCGGTCTGGGTCGATGCGCTCGACGTGCCGGTCCATGGTTATCTCGACAATCGCGTCTTCGAGCCAGGCCCGGCGCATGGCATGCTCGAGCTGCCGCCCGATGCAGTCTTCTCCGCTGGGCTCGCACCCGACAAGCCGCAAGCGAGCTGGGCCTATTCGCCGATGTTTCGCTATCCCTGGGACGGGGCGGTGAAGGCGCTCGCCGCGTTGAAGCCCGCCGCCGATGGCTCGCGGCGCCTGCGCTACACCAACCCCGCGACCGGCGGCGCCGTGCTCTCGACCATCGATTGCTACGTGCTGGGCCTCGCCAAAGGCGTCGAGACCGAGGCCTACCGCACCAACAGCAACGCCGTCTGCGTCGTCGCCGACGGCGAGGGCCGGTCGCGCATCGGCGACGATGTGATCGAGTGGAAGGCGAAGGACATTTTCGCGCTGCCGCACGGCCAGTGGATCAGCCACAAGGGCGCGAGCGCCGATGCGAAGCTCTTCCATATCACCGATCGCGAGCTCTTCCGCCGTCTCGACTTCCTCCGCGACGAAACGCGGCATTAGAGAGCGGCATTCGCTCCCCGAAGCTTCGGAGATTGGCCAGCCGGGCGTGAAGCCGGTCGCCGAGGGGCCCGGGCACGGTCGGCAATCGTCGGAGCCATCGCTTCGGACACCGCCTTGCCCGCTGCGTCGCGGCGCTTCCACGGCGCCGCCTTGAACCAGGCGACGCCATAGGCGACGGCGAAGAGCAGCGCAAAGCTCGTGCCATTGACGGCGAGCTGGGCGAGGGCACCGACGCCCCAATGGTCGAACACCATGCCGCCGATGTAAGACAGCACCATCCCCGAAGTGAAGAGCGAGAGCGCTTGCTGGCCGCATTTGACGAAAGGCTTGAGCGGCGGCGTCAGCAGCAGTTGCGCGCGCCCCTTAAGCAGGGCGAGCACGACATAGGCAGAGGCGAGAAAGTGCACATATTGCAGCGGGTCGAGATAGGTCTTGTTGCTGTGCGTGTCGACCCAGATCCGGAATTGATCGATCGCCGGCGCGCGCTCGAACACGGCGGGCAGCGAGATCGCAAGACCCGCGAGGAGGATGGCGACGCTCGACCAAAACAGCGTCTTCGACTCGAGCGATAGACGCACCCAGCCGCGGCGCAGCGCGAAGCCGGTGAAGAAGATGAGCTGCCAGGCGAAGGGATTGAAGTACCACACCGGCTGATCATCGGCATTGGCCGGCAGATCGAGATGATAAAAATTGGCGCTGAGGTAAAGCGCGATCGAGGCTGCGATGGCAAGCCGAGGCTCGATCCGCGCCAGCGCCATGGCGACCGGAACCATCGCGAGCGCCACGATGTAGAGCGGCAGAATGTCGACGTAATGCGGCACGTAGGTGAGGGTGAAAAGCCCGACCAGCGCATCGCCCGGATCGGCGAAGAAGCGCTGCAGCTGCGCGACCGCGACGTAGTCGGTATCGGCGTAGAAGCGCGTGCCGAGCACGACGACCACCGCGATGGCGAAGAACATGCCGATCTGCGCCGCGTAGAGCTGGAGGCAGCGATAGGCGATCCGCGCGGTGCCGATGAGCCAGCCTTGGCGCCGGAAAGTTCCGCCGAAGGCGATCGCGGCGGTCACGCCGGAGACGAAGACGAACATATCGGCGGCGTCGCTGATGCCGTAGCGCGCCGGGATGTAATCATAGAGAAAATTGCCGCGGCAATGGGCGATATAGATGATGAACATCGCCAGCCCGCGGAAGAAATCGAGGCGCGGATCGCGGGCCGACGATATCGTGGACGATGTTGCCATGGGAGCGAACTCAGGGCGTGCGCAGCCGTTGCGGGATCGGCAGAAAGGGCAGGAAGCGCTGGAGCAACGCGACCGCGTCGCGGCGGCGGATCGCGAGGATCACAAGGCTTGCGACCCAGACGGAGCATGCTTGCTTGAAGAGCACGCCGCCATCGCCGTAGGGATCGATACCGAGCGGCGAGACCGTGTGGAAAAAGATCGCGCCGCTCATGATGCAGAAAGCGAGGGCCGCGCCGATCGCTTGCAAGGGCCGGTCGAAGAGCAGGATCGAGGCGATAAGCTCGGCCGTGCCGGTGCCGATGCGCATGATCTTCTCATGGCCGTGAAAGCCGAGCCAATCGGTCAGGATGGTGAAGAGCCAGACGCTGCCGTCATCGCCGGTGAACTTGAATTGCAGATACCAGACGAAGACGAAAGCAATCCAGGCGGCGAGCGCCCAGGCGAGCCATTCGAGCAAGCGATCCATCGTCACCTCCATTCCGATCAAGGGATTGATGCAAGCCCCTCTCCGCCACGAAGTGGCGGGGTCGAGCCGCGGAGAGCGGATCGACGAGGCGCCCGCCGCTTTAGCGGCGGGAGGGTGAGGTGGTGCTTGCCACTGACACCCACCTCACCCGCTTGCTCGCGCTCGCACCCGCAGGCGGGGAGAGAGGGTGAGTGGTGCGGTCGTGCCGGCTTTGCTTGATCGCGGATCAGCGCGAAGGTCGCGCGTTGCGCATGGCTGCCGCCGATCAGGGATAGCTCGGCGATGGAGAAACGGCGACCGACCTCATTGCCATTCGGCTGTCGCAACAAGGATTGTGCCAGCGGCACGCCGATCGCGGCCGCGCGGCGTGCCTGGGTGCCGTCATCCTCGGCCCAGCGACGCATATGCCGCAACAGCGCGGCGGCGGCCGTGTCGCGCCCGGCGCCGACGAGGCAGAGCAGGTAGTTGAGCTGGGCGAAGACGAGCGCGCGATCGTCGATCCGGCGCGCGGCGAGATCGGCGAGCTCGTCCCAGCGGGCTCCGACATCGCAGCCGGCGCGCGCGAGCCGCCAGAGCAGCGAGCCGGCATTGCTGATGTCGCGATAATCGTCCGTGCGCGCCGGCCGCACCTTGGCGTCATAGAGCGCGAGCGCGGCGGCAGAATCGCCAAGCGCGAGATGAAACAGCGCTTCGTGCCAGTGAAGGTGCCCGGCGAAATTATTGACGCCCGCGAGGCTCGGCGCGCGGCCTCTCAGCCAGGCGAGGCCGGCTTCCGGTCGCTTCCATGTCTCATAGGCATGGGCGACGGCATGGATCGCCCAGACATCCTCATTCTCGATCGCGACAGCGTAACGCCCGCAGCGCTCCGCCGCGACGAGCGCGCCGGTTTCCTCCAAAGCAAAAGCGCAGCAGCCGAGAATGAATCCGAATTCCGGAACATCGTGCCGCCACGCGATGCCGGCGCTCGCAGCGACGCGTCGCATTGCGGCGGCGTCGCCGAGAATGAAGTGGAGCGCGTGCAGCAGCTTGAAGGTAAACGCGTCAAGCGGCTGCTTGGCGAGCGTTGCTTCGAGCATGGCGGCCGCGCCCTCCATCTCGCCATCGAGCCAGAGTTGGAGCGCGCTAAAGAGGTACCGCTCGCGATCGGTGGCGCCGCGCTGTTCCATCGCGCGCCATGCGCGCTCCGCCGCGGCACGGGCCGGGGCGAACAGCTCGCCGCGTCCGAGCAGCAGCAAGGCGAAACCGGTGAAGCAATGTGCGACGACAAGATCCGGGTCATGGCGCAGCGCCGCGGCAACGTGGTCGCTCGCATCGCTGCGATGCGCGAGGAAGCTGCGCACGGCGTCATCGAAAGACGCAACCGCCCTGTCGCTGTCGCTGGTGACGGCCAGTCCGCGTCGATCGTATTGCATCGGTGTTCACTCCAAGAAGGCGTAATCGGGAAGGAGAGAAGTCGATATCCGAAAGGAGATATCGCCTTCTGCAACACGGGGCTGCGGGGATCAGCCGTTGTTGTTGGCGGGCAGGACCAGATATTGCCAGCCGGAGATGGGGCGGCCGGACGGGTCGCGGAAATTGTCGGACTCGTCATAGACGCCACGCGTTGCGCCATGCGCGACCGTCGCATTGCCGCGGTCCGCGGTCGTATCCGCAAAGGCGCCGGCGAGCGGCAGGGCTGCACCGCCGGCGATGACGGACAGAGCGAGGAGCGCGGTTTTGATCGAAGCGGATTTCATAGTAGTCTCTCCAGGAAGTCTCGGGTGTTCCGTCGGATCGCTGGCATCATTGCCATCGACCCCCGTGACTTCAGGTTCGTGACCACGTCGCGCTTGGTTACAGACCGAGATCGAAAGTTCGATGGGCGAAGATCACGATCGAGTGAGGGAAGAAGGCTGGTCGCGATTGATGGCCGCGGCGCAGGATGGCGACCGCGTCGCTTACGAACGGCTCTTGCGCGAGATCCTGCCGTTTCTCCGCGCCCTCGCGCGGCGTTGGCATAAGAACCCCGACCGCGCTGAGGACGTCGTTCAGGATGTGCTGTTAACGCTGCACCGCGTGCGCCACACCTACGATCCGGCCCGGCCGTTCACCCACTGGCTCGCGACTCTCGCCAAGCGCCGGGCGATCGACGCGCTGCGGCGGCGCGGGCGCAGCGAGGCGGTCGAGGTTTTCGACGACCATGCCTATGAAACCTTTGCCGACCCTCAGGCGAACAAGAGCATGGAGATGCGCGATCAAACCGCCGGGCTCGGCGCCGCCATCGCCGACTTGCCGGAAGGCCAGCGCGAGGCGGTCGAGCTCTTGAAGCTCAAGGAGATGTCGCTGGTCGAGGCGTCGGCGGTCAGCGGCAAATCGATCGGCGCGCTCAAGGTCAATGTGCACCGCGCCATCAAGGCGCTGCGGGCGCAGTTGAAAGGAGAGTGAGATGCCGCCCTCGACCGATCAGCTGATCGAGCGGCTGGTGGCCACGGCCGATCCGGTGCGGCGCCTGCGCCCGCCCTTGCTGCGCGCGACGCTATGGCTTTTGGCGGTCGCGGCCGCTGCCGCCGTGGCGCTTCCGTTCTTCGCCAATATCCATGTCCTCGCCGGAAAGATGGCCGCCCCGCAATTCCTCGTCGAGCTGATCGCGACGCTGCTGACCGGGATCATCGCGGTGATCGCGGCCTTCCATCTAAGCCTGCCGGACCGCTCGCCGCTCTGGGCCTTGGCGCCGCTGCCGACGCTCGGCCTCTGGCTCGCCAGCAGCGGCTATAATTGCTATCGTGAATGGATCGCCGTCGGGACCGATGGCTGGCGCCTCGGCGAGACCAGCGACTGCTTCGTTACCATTCTCGGTTTCAGCGTCCCGATCGGTCTCGCGCTTTTCCTCGTCCTGCGGCGCGCGCGGCCGATCGCGCCGCTGCCCGTCGCGGTAATCGGCGGCCTCGGCGTTGCCTCGCTCTCGGCCTTTCTCTTGCAGTTCAACCACCCGATCGATGCATCCTTTCTCGATCTCGGCTCCCATGCCGCGGCGGTCGGGGTGGTCGTGCTCGCTTCCTCGGCCTTGGCCAAATTTCGCCGTCGCGAGATCCTGGTCGATGCGACGGAGCCCTCGCGTTAGAGCATGATCAAGCCCTGGCGCGCGGCTTCGAGCACGGCCTCGGTGCGGCTGTCGGCATCGAGCTTCTCAAGAATGGCGGCGACGTGGAACTTGACGGTGTGAAACGAGATGCCGAGCCGGCGCGCGATCGCCTTGTTCGAGGCGCCATCGGCCATCGCCGCCAGAACCTCGAGCTCACGCGGCGTCAGCGCTTGACCGCCCGGTGTGGTCGGCTCTTCGGCTGACGGCTCGGCCAGAACTAGCGCGGCCGAGGTCTCGCTCAGAAGCCTCGTCAGGCTCGCCGGATTATCGACCGCGCCGATCACGCGCGCGCCATCGATCTTGGCCGCGAGCGCCTTGAGGCGCTCGCGCGTTTGCGCATCGGCGGCGTAGATGACGATCGCCGTCATCGTCTCTCCGGCAAAACGCTTGCGCCCGGCGCGGCCGAGCGCGGCTGCGGACCAAGAAACCACCAAGGCGCGAAGACACGAAGAAGGGTTCCTTCGTGCCCTGGCGGCTTGGTGGTTCGGCTCACGCGCATGGCGTTAGCGGTAGGGCCTTTCGCCGATGATGATCGTCTTCTCGAGCGGCGCGCCGCCGCGCAAGAGGGTGAGCTTCGCCTCTTTGCCGACGCTCTCCGGGCTGAGCCGCGGCATGATTTGACGCACGCGACTGACGCTTTCGCCATTCCACGCGGTGATGATGTCGCCGACCATCAGCCCGGCGGTTGCGGCGGGCCCGGACGGGTCGATGCTGACGAGCAGCACGCCCTCGCCGCCATGGCGAATGGCCCTCAACCC
>CAYMNX010000311.1:0-5695 GCA_964391905.1 uncultured Rhizobiaceae bacterium | reverse complement strand
CGCTCGGCGGCGGGGTCAGCCGGTATTTCGCGATGATCTGGCGCGCCTCGGCATAGGTCGAGGGATCGGCGACGGTGGGGCCGGAGCCGATCACCGCCGGATCATCGCCCGGCACGTCCGAGATCGCGAAGGTGACGACGCGCGCCGGGCTTGCCGCCGCGGCGAGCCGCCCGCCTTTGACTGCGGAGAGATGCTTGCGCACGCAATTGATCTCGGCGATCGTGGCGCCGCAGCGGAGCAGATCGCGCGTCACCGCCTGCTTGTCGGCCAAGGCGATGCCCGGCGCGGGCAGGGCGAGGAGCGCCGAGGCGCCGCCCGAGATGAGACAGAGCACGAGATCCTCGGCAGTAAGACCCGCGACGAGGCCGAGCAGGCGCCGCGCCGCCGCCGCCCCGGCAATGTCGGGGACGGGGTGCGATGCCTCCACCACCTCGATGCGCCGACACGGCACGGCATGGCCGTAGCGGGTGACGACGAGGCCAGAGAGCGGGCCGGGCCAATGATCCTCGACCGCTTTCGCCATCTTCGCCGCCGCCTTGCCGCCGCCGACGACAATGGTGCGGCCCTTGGGCAGCGGCGGCAGATGCGGCGGCAGCGCCTTTGCAGGATCGGCGGCGGCCAGCGCCGCATCGAGGAGGCGGCGCAGAAACGCACGCGGGGGGTCGGTAAATGCCACGATCTTTCATCACCTTATCGCTTGGGACAGGATAGGATGGAGGCTCGGGCGATCACAATGACCGGTAGCAATGACTTCTTCCTCCCTCTTGGCTGAAACCGATCCGCCGCCGGTCGAATCTTGCCATGAAAAGGGCGCCGCGCCCGTCCTCATCACCTGCGACCACGCGAGCCGCGCCATTCCGCGGGCGCTCGACAGCCTCGGCCTCGACGATGCCGCGCTCGCCCGCCATATCGGCTGGGATATCGGCGCGGCGGCCGTGACCCGGCGCCTCGCGCCGCTCCTCGACGCGCCGGCGCTCCTCTGTGGCTATTCGCGGCTCGTCATCGACTGCAACCGCGATCCCGACGATCCGAGCTCGATCCCGGGCGCGAGCGACGGCGTTGCGATTCCGGGAAATGCCAACCTTGCGCCGACGGCGCGGGCAGCGCGGCGCGCCGCGATCTTCCATCCTTATCATGCCGAGATTACCCGCCGCCTCGCCGCGCACCGCCAGCGCGGCGTCGCGCCGGCGCTCATCTCGATCCACAGCTTCACGCCCGAGATGAGGGGCTTCCGCCGCCCTTGGCATGTCGGCATCCTGTGGGACGAGGATGGGCGGATCGCTTTGCCGCTGCTCGCAGCGCTGCGCCGCGAGCCGGGGCTCGTCGTCGGCGACAACGAGCCTTATTCGGCGCGCGAGCCGGTCGGCTATACCCAGCGCCACCATGCTTTTTCGAGCGGCCTGCCGCATGTCGCGATCGAGTTGCGCCAGGACCTCGTCGCCGATGATGAAGGCGCCGGCGAATGGGCCGAGCGACTCGGCCGCACGCTTCGGCCGATCCTTACCCAAGACGCGCTCTATGTGGCAATTGCGCCGCCGAAGCCCCATTCTTAGAGGATCGATTGGAGAGAGAAGCCATGGCAGAGAAAATCGACGACAAGACCCGCACCGAGCTCGAGGCGGCGGCCTTTCGCAAGCTCGTGCAGCATTTGCGCGAGCGCACCGATGTGCAGAATCTCGACCTCATGAATCTGGCGGGCTTCTGCCGCAATTGCCTGTCGCGCTGGTATCGCGAGGCGGCGGAAGAGCGCGGCATGAACCTGCCCGATCCCGCGGCGCGCGAGATCGTCTACGGCATGCCGTATGAGGAATGGAAGAAGAAATACCAGAAGGAGCCGACGAAGCCGGTCGGCGAGCACAAGCACTGATCGACGAATTCCATCCACAGGCATTGATCGCCTGTCGCGTCTCCGATAGGGTCGCGCCCTCGCGATCGACATAACGGAGGGGGCCATGGCGAAGGCTGGCGCTGGCGGCGTCGCCGGAGAGCGCTTGAAATCTTTCATCGAGCGCATCGAGCGCTTGGAAGAAGAGAAGAAGGCGCTCGCCGACGACATTCGCGACGTCTATGCCGAGGCCAAGGCCGACGGCTTCGACGCGAAGACGATGCGTCAAATCGTCAAGCTGCGGAAAATGGACAAGGACGACCTCGACGAGCAAGAGGCGCTGCTCGAGACTTACATGCATGCGCTCGGCATGCGCGGCGGGCGCGCCGCGGCCGAATAGGCGCGATGACCGGCGCGATCGAGGCGCTTCGGATCGACATCACGACGTTGGCCGTCGACGCGATCGTCAATGCTGCGAATTCGTCCCTCTTGGGCGGCGGCGGTGTCGACGGCGCGATCCATCGCGCCGCGGGACCGGAGCTCCTCGCCGAATGCCGCACGCTCGGCGGCTGCCCGACCGGCGAGGCGCGCATCACCAAGGCGTATCGCCTGCCGGCAAAGCACGTCATTCATACCGTCGGGCCGATCTGGCGCGGCGGCAGCGCCGATGAAGAGGAACTGCTCGCGCGCTGCTACCGCGCGAGCTTCGCGCTCGCTCATGCGCACGGCCTCGTCTCGATCGCCTTTCCGGCGATTTCCACCGGCATCTATGGCTTTCCGCGGCCGCGCGCCGCTGGCATCGCCGTGAGCGAGACGCGTCGGCTTCTTGCGACCGATACCGCGCTGCAGCGTGTGATCTTTGCGTGCTTTGACGAGGAGACGTTGGCGCTTTACCGCCGCGAGCTCGCGCGCGGCTGAGGCTCAATCGAGCTTCTTGTTATCGAGATCCTTCTCGATTTTGCTGCGCTCGCTGCGCTCCTTCGTTTGCGCGTCCTTGTTGCGGCCGAAGCGAGCCCGATTCTCGGCGGCGCGCCGCTCCTTGGCATCGCGTTCGCGGGCTTTGCGAAAGCGGTTCAGGTTGATGATTTCAGCCATGGTGATGCTCCATCATCGCTGGCGCTCCGCCGGTTGAAGCTCGCCATTGCGATAGCATTCCCGCACAAAAAGACGCAATGCGCTGGAAAGGTTCCCCTGGCGCGTCGCATCGACGCTCGCGACCAGCGCGTTGAGCGACATTGCGCGCCCCTTCGCCACGTCGCGCAGATCGCGCCAGAACTCTTCCTCGAGCGAGAGGCTCGTCGGATGGCCGGCGATCGTGACAGAGCGCTTGCGTAACGTGTGTGGCATCGGATGGCGGCGATCAACTCGGTCCCAGCATGGCGCGGGGATCCACCCAGCGATCGAAATCTTCGGCATTGACGTAGCCCAAATCAAGGGCCGCCTCCTTGAGCGTCATATCTTGTGCGAGCGCCCGCTTCGCGATTTCCGCGGCTTTATCATAGCCGATGTGCGGCGCGAGCGCGGTCACCAGCATGAGCGAGCGGTCGACCAGCTCGGCAATGCGACCGCGATTGGGCTCGATCCCCGCGACGCAATTCTCGGCGAAGCTGACGGTGGCGTCAGCAATGAGCCGGATCGACTGCAACAGATTATAGACGATGACCGGTTTGTAGACATTGAGCTCGAGATGGCCTTGGCTCCCGGCAATGGTGATGGTGACATGATTGCCCATCACTTGCGCCGCGACCATGGTCAGCGCCTCGGCCTGCGTGGGGTTCACCTTTCCCGGCATGATCGACGAGCCGGGCTCGTTCTCGGGCAAATGGAGCTCGCCCAGGCCGCTGCGCGGGCCTGAGCCCAGAAGCCGAATGTCATTCGCGATCTTCATCAGCGAGGCGGCGAGAACGTTGAGCGCGCCCGAGAGCTCGACAAGGGCGTCATGCGCGGCGAGCGCTTCGAATTTGTTCGGCGCCGAGGCGAAGGGCAGGCCGGTGATCTCGCGCAGCGCGAGGATGAACTGCGCGGCGAAATCCTTCCTCGCGTTGACGCCTGTGCCGACCGCCGTGCCGCCCTGGGCAAGATCGTAGAGCCGTGGCAGCGCCGCTTTGACGCGTAAGATGCCGAGCTCGAGCTGACGCGCATAGGCGCTGAACTCGTCGCCGAGCGTCAGCGGCGTTGCATCCTGGAGATGGGTGCGGCCGATCTTGACGATATCGGCGAAGGTTTGCGCTTTCTCGGCGAGCGCGCGGCGAAGCGTCTCGAGCGCGGGCAGAAGCCGGCGATCGATCTCGGTCGCCGCCGCAATGTGCATTGCCGTCGGAAAACTGTCATTCGAGGATTGGCAGAGATTGACATGGTCGTTGGGATGGATCGGGGCCTTGGCGCCGCGCTTGCCGCCTAAGAGCTCGTTGGCACGATTGGCCAAGACCTCGTTCATGTTCATGTTGGTCTGGGTGCCCGATCCCGTCTGCCAGATGACGAGCGGGAACTCGCCATCGCGCTCGCCCGCGATCACTTCATCCGCAGCCTTGGCGATCGCGGCGCCGAGCCGCTCATCGAGCGCACCTAATTTCGTGTTCGCGACCGCCGCGGCCTTTTTTTGCATCGCAAGAGCGCGGATGAGCGGCCGCGGCATGCGCTCGCCGCCGATGCGGAAATTCTCGAGCGAGCGCTGCGTCTGCGCGCCCCAATAGCGCTCCGCCGGAACCTCGATGGCGCCCATGCTGTCGCGCTCGGTGCGGGTGGGGGTGCCGTCAGCCATGATGCTCTCCTTGCCGATGAGCAGCATATAGGCACAGGAGCGGTTACGTCCAAAATCCGCGCGCGGGGCATGACAGGCGTACTGTGCGGTGCCGAAGCGCAGGTTCGGACTTACTGTCCGACGCGCTCGCGCGGCGGACTTCCTTATGCGATACCCTCCGTTCTTCCTGGTTCGAGCCGCACGGCCGCCAGCTTGCAACCAATCGTAGGCTGTGCGTCAATAGATAAGCCGACCCAAGTAGAACGCGAGGAGGCAGGACCGAAGCACCTTTGGGGTCGTGATATGGGAGCGATACAGCGTATTTGGACCGACCTGAAAACACCGCGAATTCTGAGAGCAGGCCCGGTCTCCTTTGTCTTCCGGCTCCAACGCTCAAAAAAGGTGTCAAATAACCTACGAAGATCCGTCTCGGAAAAGATGGCGGAAAGATCAGCAGATTTTGCTCAACTTCGCTGCCATGCGCCAACTCATCGAGGTGCCCTCGGGACCCGGACCGAGACACCGAAAACCAAGCCCGGCGAAGTCGCGATTATCTTTGGTGCGGGGCCGAAGGTCGGCTATGGATTGATTAATCAGCTTGCGCGCGCAGGAATGCAAGTCGCGGCGGTGGCCAGAAATGCCGAGAAGGTCGATGGCCTTGTCGGTGAACTGCGAAAATTCAACAAGAATATTCGTTCATATGGTTGCGACGTGACCGACGCGAGATCCGTTCGAACCGTAATGAAGCGCATCATGCGAGACTTCGGTCATCCTGCGCTCGTTACGTATGGTGTCGAGCACTTTGTGCCCGGCAGTATACTCGATGTTGAAATTCCCGCATTCGAAGAATGCTGGCGCCAGAATTGCCTAGGATCCTTTATTGTTGCTCGGCAAGCAGCTAGGATGATGGTGCCTCAAGGTAGAGGGACGATTGTGCTGATTGGTGCCACTTCCTCGACGATTGGTCGAGCTGGCTACCTGAACCTAGCGGTGGGCAAATTCGGACAAAGGGCGATGGCACAGGTCATGGCGCGAGAACTCGGTCCGAAAGGGATACACGTTGCTCATCTTATCATTGATGCCGGGGTAATTCCATTAGAGCAAAAGGAGCTACCGGAACGCCCATTTAT
>CAYMNX010000310.1:0-4602 GCA_964391905.1 uncultured Rhizobiaceae bacterium | reverse complement strand
TGCACCGGCATGCCGACGCGGCGCTGGAGATCGAGCCAGGCGGCCTCGGCGCGCACGCGGCGCTGCCCGCGCTCGCCGCTCGGCGCAAGGTTCGATTCCTCATCGACCCAGCCGCCGCCGCGGTCGCCATAGACATTGGTGGTGGAGAGATAGCCAACCCAGCGCAGGGTCCGAAGCGCCGCCAGCTCCGCGCCGTGACAATCGAGCACCGGGCAGCCGGAAGCATCGGGCGGAACCGAGACGAGAACATGCGTCGCGCCGGCGAGCACGCGGGCAGGCTCGTGAAGCGGCTCCTCGCGACGGAAACGATGAAGCGGAAACTCCGTGCTCGCGGCGCTCAACGGCTCGCGCGTCGTTCCCGCCACGAGCCAGCCTTCTTTCGCGACATCGCGCGCGAGAAAACCGGCGCTGTAGCCGAGGCCGAAACAGAAATGGCGCGCGCCGGTCATTCGGCGGCCGCACCTTGAGCGCCGGCGCGCCGTGCTTCATGCTCCAACGAACGCTCGATCGAGGTTTGGCGCGGACGGATCCAGGCCCAGGCGGCAACGCAGATGAGCGCGCCGGCGCAGACCGGCAGCCGCATCCCGAAATGCTCGGAAAAGGCGCCCAAGAGCAACGCGTTGGTGGACGGGCCGGCGCGGAAGATCATGCCATAGAAACCCATGACGCGGCCGCGCATCGCGGGCGCGGTCGAGGTTTGGATGAGGGTCTGGGCGCCGATGCCGGTCGCGCACATCGCAAGCCCGCCGATGAAGACGCAGACGAGCGCCAACCAATAATTGGTCGTCGCCGTGAAGCCGACCAGCGCCAGCGCCATCGCCAAAGTGGCGCGGATAACGACCGTCGCAAGGCCCTGGAGGCTGTTGCGGCGAAGCATGATAAGCCCGCCTACCACCGAGCCCAATCCGACCGTCGCGGTGAGCCAGGCGAGCCCTTGGGCGCCGCGGTCGAAGACCGCGTCGGCAAAACCCGGAAACATTTCGACGAAGCCGCGGATCGCCACCGTCGTTACGATGAGCAGGACAAACATATGCCCGATGCCGGGATCGCGCAGCGCGTAGCTGTAGCCTTCCGCGAGATCGCGCAGGAAATGGCTCTTGCCGGCTACTGGCGGCTCATCGACGACGTCGATCCGCCACAGCGCATAGATGAAGCACATATAAGTCACGGCGTTGAGCGTGAAGGCGAGACCGATATTGCCCTCGGCGATGACGAAACCGGCGAGCGCCGGGCCGAGGAAGCGGGCGTTGTTGAAGACCAGCGAGTTGATGGCGATAGCCGGGCCGACATGGGCGTGATCGACGAGGCTCGGGATCAAGGCGAGCCGCGCCGGCTGGTTGATGGCGTTGATGATGCCGAGCGCGATCGTCAGGGCAAAGAGCGTCCAGATTTCGATGATGCCGGTGAAGGTCAGGACGGCGAGCGCCCAGGCCTGGATCATGCCCAGAACTAAGGAGATCTGGATGAGCCGTACCCGGTCGGCGCGATCGGCCAGCGCCCCGGCGATCGGACCGATGACGACCGAGGGGACGAGGTCGCCGGCGGCGCAAAGGCCGAGCCAGAAACCCGAATGGGTCAGTTGCCAGGCAAGCCAGCCAACGGCGATGCGTTGCAACCAAACGCCGATGAGCGAGATCGAATTGCCGATCGTATAGACGCGATAGTTGCGGATGCGCAGCACGCGCAACGCGTTCTTGAATCCCGCCTGCGCGTCGCCGTCCTCCGCCACGCCCCTCGCCTTTCCCAAGGATGTTACCAAAGCCAAGCCACCGAAAGATTTACAAAAAACGAGGGTCTGTTAACTATTTGTAATGCCCCGGGATACAAAATGTCACGACTCGGGGGGATAAGGGCGCTAACGGTTACGTATCCTCAAGCACGGGGCAGTGGACAACGGGGACGTCCCCGAAGCGGATCGCGGGAACAGGGAATGAAGCGCGTTATTGGGGCTGCTGCCGGCGTGGCGGTCTTGGCCGGTGTATTTATTGTCGTTCAGTCCGATCTTCTCAGTCCGGCGCAGTCTCAGACGTCGACGGGCCGTCCCGCGGGCGTGGTTCCCGTCCGCGTCGCCGTGGCCGCGATCAAGCCGACCCCGGTTCAGCTCGACACGATCGGCACGGTGCAGACAATCGCCTCGGTGGCGATCAAATCGCGGGTCGACGCGGTGATCGACCAGGTCCTGGTGAAGGACGGCCAATCCGTCAAAGCCGGCGATCCCCTGTTCCAGTTGGACAGCCGCGCGGCCGAAGCGCAGCTTCACCAGGTCGAGGCAACCCTGGCGCGCGACCAGGCCCAGCTCGCCAACGCGCAACGCGATGTCGAGCGGTATAAACCCCTCCTCAGCAAGGATTTCGTCTCGCATCAGCAATTCGACACGAGCTCGACCGCGGCGAAGGCGCTGGAGGCCACCGTCAAGGCGGACGAGGCGCAGCTCGAAAACGCGAAGGTTCAGCTGTCGTATTACACAATCATGGCGCCGATCGACGGCCGCGTCGGCATGATCGCGATCAAGCGCGGCAACAGCATCAAGGCGAATGATGTCCCGCTCGCCACGCTCAACCAGATGCAGCCGATCTACGTCTCCTTTGCCCTGCCGCAGAGCAATTTCCCCGACGTGCGCGCGGCGATGGCGGAGGGCCCCGTCACGGTGCGGGTTCTGGCCCAGGGCGATAAAGGCGTTCCGGTCGAAGGCAAAGTCGCGTTCTTCGACAACTCGATCGATTCCACATCAGGCACGATCAACGTGCGGGCGAGTTTCGCCAATGAGGAGCAGCGGCTTTGGCCGGGGCAGTTCGTTAACGTATCGGTGCTGGTGCGCATGGATCCCAACGCGCTGATCGTGCCGCAGGCGGCGGTCCAAGTCGGCCAGAACGGCAGCTATGTCTTCGTCATCAAGGACGACAACACGGCGGAAACCCGTCCGGTCACCGTCGACCGTGCCGTCGCCGGCCAGGTCGTCATCAGCAAGGGCCTCGCCGCCGGCGAGAAAGTCGTGATCGACGGACAATTGCGCTTGAATGATGGCGCTCATGTGCAGATTGTTGCGGGTAGCGAGGCGCAAAAGCCAGGTACCGCATCATGAGCCTGCCGGAGCTGTGCATCCGTCGTCCGGTGATGACGACGCTGTTGATGCTGGCCTTCGTCGTCTTTGGTCTCTTCAGCTATCAATTGCTGCCGGTCGCGGCGATTCCGCGCGTCGATTTTCCGACCATCGTCGTCAATGGCCAGCTTCCCGGCGCCAGCCCCGAGACCATGGCGTCGTCGGTCGCAACGCCCTTGGAGCGGCAGTTCTCGACCATCGCCGGTCTCAACTCCATGGTGTCGTCGAGCGGTCAAGGCGTGACCTCGATCACCATGCAGTTCGATTTGAGCCGTGACATCGACGGCGCGGCCCTCGACGTCCAGTCGGCGCTCACCTCCGCGGCAAAGCGTCTGCCGAAGGAAATGACGACGCCGCCGAGCTTCATCAAGGCAAACCCCGCCGATGCCCCGGTCATCTTCCTCAATCTCAGCTCCGCGACGCTGCCGCTTTCGACGGTCGATGAATATGCCGAGACGCTGATCGCGCAGCGCATCTCGACCTTGAGCGGGGTTTCGCAAGTGCTCGTCATGGGCCAGCAGAAATTCGCCGTACGCATCCAGGCCAATCCCGAAGCGCTTGCCGCCAAGGGCATGACGCTCGACGATTTGCAGAACGCGGTCGCCGCCGCGAATTCGAGCGCCCCGGTCGGGACGCTGATGGGCCCCGCTCAGGCCTATACGCTGCAGGCGAACGGCCAGCTCGAGCATGCGGACAAATATCTGAACTTGATCGTCGCCTATCGCAACGGCTCGCCCGTGCGGCTCAAAGACGTCGCGACCGCCGTCGACAGCGTCGAAAACGATCGCCTGGCCAGCTGGTATAACGGCCATCGCGGCATTCTTCTCGGCGTGCAACGCCAGCCCGACGCCAATACCGTGCAGGTCGTCGATTCCGTGAAGGCGCTCCTGCCGCAATTCGAAGCGGCGCTGCCCGCCTCGGTCAAGCTCTCCGTGATGCTCGACCGCTCGGTCTCGATCCGCAACTCGGTCAACGATGTCCAGTTCACGCTGCTTCTGACCGCCGGCCTCGTCGTGCTGGTGATCTTCATCTTCCTGCGCAACGTCACGGCGACCATCATTCCCGCGCTCGCCCTGCCGGTCTCGGTCATCGGCACCTTCGCCGGCATGAAGGTACTGGGCTACAGCATCGACAATCTGTCGCTCATGGCCTTGACCTTGTCGGTCGGCTTCGTGGTCGACGATGCGATCGTCATGCTCGAGAACATCGTGCGCCACGTGGAGGGCGGCGAGCGGGTGATGGATGCCGCCTTCCGCGGCTCGCGCGAGATCGCCTTCACCATTCTTTCGATCACGCTGTCGCTCGTCGCGGTGTTCATCCCGGTTCTGTTCATGGGCGGCGTGGTCGGCCGCGTGTTCCGCGAATTCGCCGTCACCATCAGCATGACGATCCTGATCTCGGGCTTCGTGTCGCTGACCCTGACGCCGATGCTCTGCTCCAGGCTGCTGCGCTCGCACAAGCACGGCGAGAAGCACAATGTGCTCTTCCGGCTTTCGGAAGCC
>CAYMNX010000309.1:0-1721 GCA_964391905.1 uncultured Rhizobiaceae bacterium | reverse complement strand
TTCGCCGTGTCTTGAATGAGTTGGTGGAGGAGTTCGGCCATTGTCCTTGCCGGTTGATCTTTGCGGCGATGGTTGGGGGCTGACGTTAACAGAGTCTTGACGAGAAAGCCGGTTCAGAATAGGGCGCAAATCCTATCTTATCGCAAACGAACGCAGCGCTTCTCGAAATTTAACGCGGCCTTGACCCGCGCGCCGCTACTAGACTATTTGCCCGAAGAGGTTGCCCTTTCTACCAACCGCTCCTTGTGCAGGCAATCAAACCCGCCCCATGCAGCCTCCGCCGCCGCTCATTTGCCACGTCATCTATCGCTTAACGATTGGCGGTCTCGAGAACGGGCTGGTCAATCTCGTCAATAACCTGCCCGAGGATCGCTGGCGCCATGCCATCGTCTGCGTCAGCGAGGCCACCGAGTTCCGCAGCCGCATCCGCCGTCCCAACGTCGAAATCCATGAGCTGAAGAAGCGCCCCGGCAAGGATTTCGCTGCCTATCAGCGGATGTGGCGCGTCGTGCGGCAATTGAAGCCGCGTATCGTCCACACCCGCAACCTGCCCGCGCTCGACATGATGGTGCCCGCCTATGCCGCCGGCGCGCCGCGCTTCGTCCATAGCGAGCACGGCTTCACGATGATGGAAATCGACGGGAAGAACCGGAAATACAATCGTCTGCGCCGGTTGAGCCGCCTCGTCGTCGATCGCTATGTCGCGCTCTCCCGCGACCTCCATGATTGGCTGCGCGACGAGATCCGCGTTTCCGAAGCGCGCCTCACCACGATCTACAATGGCGTCGATACCGATCGCTTCACGCCCCAAAACGCCCATCGCGACATGATGCCGCCTTCCTTTGCGCCGCCCGGCGCCGTCGTGATCGGCACGCTCGGCCGCTTGGAGCCGGTGAAGAATCAGCTCGCCCTCGTTCGCGCCTTCGCGCGCGTCCTCGCGCTTCGCCCGCAACTCCGCGCGACCTTGCGCCTTGCCGTCATCGGCGGCGGCGAGCAGCAGGCCGAGGTCGAGGCGGCGATCGCTTCGGCAAACCTGGGAGATCTCGTCTGGCTACCGGGTTTTCGCAACGACACGCCCCAACTCTACCGCGCGCTCGATATCTTCGCGTTGCCATCGTTGCGCGAGGGGATTTCCAACACGCTGCTCGAGGCGATGGCAAGCGGGCGGCCGGTGATCGCGACGCGGGTTGGCGGCAATCCCGAGATCGTGCCCGAGGGCATCGCCGGGCAGCTTGTCGCGCCGGACCCGGAAGAACTCGCCGCCGCCATTCTCAACTATGTCGAGAATCCCGCCTTGATGCGCGCCCATGGCGCGGGCGGCCGTGCGCATGTGCTGCGCAGCTTCAGCCTCGAGGCGATGGTTCGGAATTACGATCGAGTCTATGGCTCGCTGCTGTGAAGCGGGCCGGCGCCGCGTAGCGCGTCGCGGCGCGCGCCCTTTTGCAAGAGGCCATCGAACAAAACGACGATACGGCGCGCATTGTTCGCCCAGGTGAGGCCTTGGCGGTCGACCGCATCGCGCGCGGCCTTGCCGAGGCGTTGACGCAGGGCCGGATCGCCGCAGAGCCGCTCGATGGCGCGGCGGAAGGCGGTCGGATCGGCGGGATCGAACAGCATCGCCTCGTCGGCGCCGAGCACCTCGCGGATGTTCGGAGTCGACGGCGCGACTATGGCACAGCCCAGCGCCATATATTCGAAGAGCTTCAAGGGCGAGGCGTAGG
>CAYMNX010000308.1:0-4749 GCA_964391905.1 uncultured Rhizobiaceae bacterium | reverse complement strand
GCGTTTCCTCGCCGCTTTCGCCAAAGGCGGCGCGACCTGGGATGCGGCGTTCCTCGATGCGAAGGGCGAGCGCAAGAATCAGCCCGACGCCAATGAGATGATCGACATCGTGGCGAAGGCGCTCGGCACGCCGCCCGACGTCATCGCCCGCGGCATCGGCTATTTCGACCCTCAGAACCGGATCGTGCTCTCCGATGTTCAGGATGTGCTCGACTGGTACCAGGCCAGCGGCAAGATCAAGACCCATATGGACGCGGCCGCGTTGCTCGACAAAAACTTCGTCATCTACGCAAACGAGCGCTAAGGGCGCGTGATTCCGCCGGCCTGCGTCGCGATTGACAGACCGCACGAAGGCGCGGCGTACTAGTTGGACGCGCAGGCGAAAACCCGATGATAACGGGGCGAGAGCGCGTTCGTCGCGTGGCTGCTAAAGGCCCAGACGTCTTACAGGGAGGCTTTCGCCATGAAAAACGGATTTGCCATCCGCGTCCTCGCCATCCTTTTCGCCGCCGGCGCGCCCGCCGGCGCTCGCGCTGCCGATGCGATCAAGGTCGGCATTCCTTTGACGACCACGGGACCCTATGCGGTATGGGGAAAAAGCTTCGAGCAGGCGGTCGATTTCTATCTCGAGCAGCATAACGGCAAGGACGGCAACCCGACCGTCGAAGTGATCTATCGCGATGTCGGCGGCGACAATCCGCCGCGCGCGCGGCAAGTCGTTCAGGACATGATCGTAAGCGATAACGTCGCGGCCCTCGGCGGTCTCGAATTCACCACCACGGTGCTGGCGGTGACCGATCTCATCAACGAGGCGAAGATCCCCTTCGTGATCTTCAACTCCGCCACTTCCTTCGTGACCGACAAATCGCCCTATTTCGTGCGCGCGGGCTTCACGCAATGGCAGACGCTCTATCCCTTGGGCCAATGGGCGCTCGAGCAGAAATACAAGACCTGCGAAATGTTCGTCGCGGATTACGCGCCGGGCCAGGATGCGATCGATGCCTTCACCGCCGGCTTTACCCATGGCGGCGGCAAAATGCTCGACCCGATCCGCGTGCCGATGGCGACGAGCGATTTCTCGACCTATTTCCAGCGCGTCTATGACAACAAGCCCGATTGCCTCGTCGCCTTCATGCCCGGCGGTCCGATGTCGGCCGGCACGCTCAAGGGCTTCGCCGATCGCGGCTTCTATCAAAAGGGCATGCATCTCCTGGGCACGGTCGGGGCGGAGTTCGATCTTCCCGTCGTCGGCGACGCCGCGCTCGGCGACATCAATGCCTCGAATTACGGCCCCTATCTCGACAACCCGGAGAACAAGGCCTTCGTCAAGGCGATGGTCGCGAAATACGGCGATCAACTGGTCGACGGCTTGCCGAGCTTCATCCATGTCGAAGCCTATGACGGCATGAACATCATCTTTCGGATGCTGCGCGCCACCGGCGGCAAGCGCGACGGCGACAAGATGATCGCGGCGGCGAAGGGCTATTCCTGGAAAAGCCCGCGCGGTCCCGTCGAGGTCGACCCCGAGACGCGCGAGCTCGACCAAAACGTCTACATTCGCCGCGTCGAAAAGGTCAACGGCCAGCTCGTCAATGTCGTGCTGAAGACCTATCCCGCGGTCAAGGATCCTTGGCACGATCTGCATGTCGCCGGGCAGCAGAAGAAGTAGTTTAAGAAGCCTATGGCGCAACTGTAGCGGAGACTCCGCCGCGATCCGTCGTTCGCCGCGCCAAAAAAGTCGCGGGTTGGCGATGGGGCGGCGAGTCCTCTTCATTCTGCAGGGCTGACGGCTTCACTGCTTCCCGCGGTAGCATCGTCGCCCGCCGGTTGTGCTACGCTGAGGGCTGCTTCAACAGCGCTACGAGGGGAGGAAATCATGACCAGCCGAACGAAACCGCCTTTTCGCGCCGATGTTGTCGGCAGCCTATTGCGCCCGCCCTCGCTGCTCGCGGCGCGCGAGCGCCGCAAGAAACGCGAGATCAGCGCCGAAGCCTTGCGTCAGCTTGAAGACGCGGCGATCCGCGAAGCGGCTGCGATGCAGCAAGAGGTGGGCCTCAAGGTTGCGACCGACGGCGAATTCCGCCGCGAGCTCTGGCACATGGATTTTCTCGCGAAATTCACCAACGCCGAAATGTTCGATGCGGGCATCAAGACTCGCTTTCACTCCGAGCAGGGCGATATCGATTTTGCGCCACCGGGGATTCGCGTGGTCGGCAAGCTTTCGCGTCCGGCCGAGGGCATCTTCGTCAAGGACTTCGAGTTTCTCAAATCCGTCACGCAGTTGATGCCCAAACAGACGATTCCGTCACCAACCAACATGCATTTCCGGGGCGGCCGCAAGGTCATCGATGAAAAAGCCTATCCCGATCTCGAGAACTTCTATGCCGATCTCGCACGGGTCTATCGCGAGGAGATTGCTGATCTCGCGCGCGTGGGCTGCACCTATCTCCAGATCGATGAGGTGAATTTCGCCTATATGTGTGATTCGAAGCTGCGCGCCGAGGTTCGCGGCAACATCCATGAAGAACCAGAGGCGCTCGCGCATCGCTATGCAAAGCTGATCAATGAGTCGATCGCCAGTCGCCCCAAAGACATGGCAGTCTGCGTCCATATGTGCCGCGGCAATGCCTACAGCGCCTGGATGGCCGAAGGGAGCTATGAGCCCGTTGCCGAGATAATCTTCAACGAACTCGATGTCGATGGGTTCTTCCTCGAATACGACACGCCGCGCGCTGGCGACTTCCGTCCGCTTCGCTTCGTGCCGAAAGGCAAGATGGTCGTCTTGGGCCTCGTCACGACCAAGCATGGGCGCCTCGAGAAGAAAGACGACTTGAAGCGGCGCATTGCCGAGGCCGCGCAGTTCGTGCCGAGCGAACAGCTCGCGCTCTCGCCGCAATGCGGCTTCGCGAGCGGTGCCGCCGGCAACAAGCTTTCGATCGAGGATGAGAAGGCCAAGCTTCGCCTCATCGTCGAGACAGCTGCCGAAGTTTGGGGCTAGACTAATCCCGAGCGTCGCCTCGCTGCTCCTAGTCTAGCGCCCCGCACGGCAGAGGAAGGTCGGTTCCGGTCAAGCGAAAACGAGATAGATCGCCGCCGCCGCCATCACGAAGGCGAGGACAACGGAGAAAATGACTTCGGCTTGGGTGTCGGCGACGGGGCGCGGTTCGGGATCATCGATCAATCGCGCGGTGCGGACGAACCGAATGCCGGCGATCAAGACGAGAGTCACGCCGATGATGATCAGGACGATCCCGTCGTAGCGTCCGAGCGTGCTTTCGATCCGGCTCGTCCACAGCCGATTTGCCGCGCTGCTCGATGCGGTGCTCGCAAGCGCGATCAGAAACAGATTGAATTTCTCGACGACGAAACCGAAGGCAATGACGGCAATGCCCGTTCGAATCCAGGCCAGAAACGTCCGTTCATTCGCCGCATGATCGGAATATTGTGGAATCATGGCTCCTCGCCGAAACGAAGGTCGACTGTCGCGCAGGATACAAGAATTGGGCCGACTTACCCCGAAGTTCGCACGCTAATCCGGCCAGCGGCGATGCAGCCAGAGCCATTGCTCTGGCTTCTCGCGGATCCAGCCCTCGACGATCTCATTCACCTTCGTCATGAGCGCGAGCTGGTCGGCTTTGGCATTGCCGCTCTTCGGTAGCTCGAGCGGCGGCTCCGCGATCATGCGGAAGCGGGCGCCTTTGAGGCGCACGATCCGCACCGGTACGACCATGCAATCAAAGCGCAGCGCCAGGAGCGCGAGCGCCGGCGCCGTCATCACCGGCCGGCCGAAGAAGGGCACGGCGATGCCGTCGTTCATCTTCTGGTCGATCAGCATGCAAAGCTCGCGGCCCTCGCGCAGCGCGGCGAAAGCGCGATAGGCGGCAACTCCGCCCTTGGGCACGAACTCGCCGCCTTCGGCGCCGCGCGCCCAGCCGATGAGGCGATCGACGATCGGGTTGTTGGCGGCGCGATAGATGGCTGTCACCGCGAAGCCCGCCTGGATCGCGGCGCGGATCGCGATCTCCCAATTGCCGCAATGCGCCGAAAAGAAGATGTAGCGCCTCCGCGGATCGCGCCCTGCCGCGATATGCCCGTTATCCTCGATCTCGATGCGGCCGCCCTTCTCGAAGAGGCGGAACTTCTTCAGATGCGCGTACTCGGCGCAAACGCGGCCGAGATTGTCCCACATGTCGCGCAGGATGCGCGCAACCTCGGGCGGTTGAAGCTCGGGCATGGCAATCTTGAGGTTCTCGCGCGCACGCTTGGTGATGCCGAAGCGCGGCCCGATGAGACGGGCGATGAAGCCGCCGAGGCCCGAAGCCCAATCGACCGGCAGCAGGCGAAAAAAGAAGAATACCGCCACCGCGCCGACGGCCTCGATGTAATCGGTCGGACGCGGGCGCTTCCTAGCCATGGCCGCTGACGAGAAGCGGAGCGAGAATGCGCATCAAGGCCGGCTCGTCGTCCCAGACGATCTCGACCGCCAGCGTGCGGATGCGGTCGCACCACGGCGGCGCCAAGCGGACGCGATCCTTCTCCGTGGTGACGAGCAGCGCGCGCCGATTGGTCGCCTCGGCGAGAAGCCGCGCGAGCTCCGCCTCGCGATAGCGATGATGGTCAGCGAAAGCATGAGTCGCGACGATGGTCGCGCCGAGCTCGCGCAAGGTTGCGAAAAACTTTTCCGGCCGGCCGATCCCGGCAAAGGCGACGACATCCTGACCACTCAAATCCGCTGCCGCGCGCGGCGCG
>CAYMNX010000307.1:0-1580 GCA_964391905.1 uncultured Rhizobiaceae bacterium | reverse complement strand
GAGGCGTCGGAAATCGCGCTCGTCGAAAATATCCAACGCCAGGATCTCAACGCGATCGAAGAGGCGCAGGGCTATCAGCGCCTCATCCAGGAGTTCAATCATACGCAAGAGGCGCTGGCCCAAGCGCTCGGCAAAAGCCGCAGCCACATCGCCAATACGCTGCGGTTGCTCAACCTTCCGGATGAGATTCAAGGCATGATCGCCGATGGCCGGCTGACCGCCGGCCATGCGCGGGCCCTCATCACGGCGCGCGATCCGCTCGAAGCGGCAAAGGAGGTCGTGTCGCAGGGGCTGAGCGTCCGGGAGACCGAGGGCTATGTCCGCGGTCAGGATGCGAATGCGCCGCGCCCGACGCGGGGCGAGGGGAAGAAGAATGACGGGGTCAAGGATCCCAATGTTGCGGCGCTCGAGCAAGAGCTGACCCAAAATCTGGGACTGACGGTGACGGTCGCGCCGACGAAGGACGGGGTAGGCGGGACATTGACGATCCGCTATTCGACCCTCGATCAGCTCGACGTGATATTGGCGCGGCTACGGCGGTAGATTTAAAGCGGTATCCGCGCAGATTGATGCACCTTCTCGTCACCCCCGCGCAAGCGGGGGTCCAGAGGCCACCGCGCGTCGCTTGCCTGGATGCCCGCTTTCGCGGCATGACGAAATCGAGATGCGATCAAATGACGCGGATTCGGCACTGAGTTCTTTATTTGTTCTTACTTCAGGCATTCAGGGACGCCGGCAGTCTCCGCAGAGGAGAATCCGCACCGCCGGGCGAGCCGCGATCAAGCGCTACGCTGTCGCGCTCTCGCGCTGGCGGCTTGCGCAATATGAAGCAGGGCGGCCCGGCAAACCGTTTCCGCGGGCAGGCCCGTCGTCTTGGCCTGCACTTCCGCCTCGTTGAGTCGCTCGAGCGCCAGCGCGGCACGCGATGGCGGCCAAATCCGTAGCTGGCGCTTGAAGCGATCGACCAGTTTGAAAAAAAGCGGCGGCCGCAAGCGCAGCGCTTCTTCCTCGCTGCTTCCGGCACTGAGCCGCGAGCCCGCGAGATGCAGGCGCTGAAAATGCCGCAACTCGGCGCGGAGCAACGCGACCGCCTGGGCTCCTTCGCCGAAAGCGCGATTGAGCGCGCGTTCCAGCTGCCCGACATCGCCATCGGCCGCGGCGAACACGACCTCGTCGAGCGTTAGTTCCGCGCTGTCGCCGACGCAGGCCATGGCGTCCTCTTCGCGGACCATGCCGCCCTCGCCGGCATAAAGCGCGAGCTTCTCCAACTCGCGGCGGCTCACCTGCCGATCGCCGCCGAGACGCGCCGTCAGAAATTGCAGCGCATCGGGTGCGATGCGGATGTTGCGCGCGCCCAGGACTTCGCGCGCCAGCTCGCCGATCTCGCGCGGGCCGTCGAGATAGCAGGCGATCGCGGCACCGGTTTTCGCGGCTTCGAAGGCGCGGCGCAGGCTCGAGCGCGGGCCGAGATCGCCGGCCTCGACAAGAATGAAAGCATCGCCCGGGGGCGGCGCCTTGAAGAAGCGATCGAAGACGCTGCCGATTGCATCCTCGGCGCCGCGCACCCGTACCAGCCGGCG
>CAYMNX010000306.1:0-8967 GCA_964391905.1 uncultured Rhizobiaceae bacterium | reverse complement strand
AGGTCGTGCCCTTGAAGGAAAGCTCCCAGGGTGCATCCTCTTTCACCGCTGTCATGAAGGCGTCGGTGACGAGAACGGAGAGGTTGAACATCCTGAGCCGACCCGGCTCGCGCTTCGCCTCGATGAATGCCTCGATATCGGGATGGTCGCAGCGCATCGTCGCCATCATCGCGCCGCGGCGATAGCCGGCGCTCATGATGGTGCGGCACATCGCGTCCCACACATCCATGAACGAGAGCGGGCCCGACGCGTCGGCGCCGACGCCCTTGACCGGCGCGCCCTTGGGCCTGAGCGTCGAGAAGTCGTAACCGATGCCGCCGCCCTGCTGCATCGTCAGCGCGGCCTCGCGCAGATGCGCGAAGATGCCGGCCATGTCGTCCGGGATCGTCCCCATCACGAAGCAATTGAAGAGCGTGACGGTCCGGCCCGTGCCGGCGCCGGCGACGATGCGGCCGGCGGGAAGGAATTTGAAATCGGCCAATGCCGTGCCAAAGCGCTCCGCCCATTCCGCAGGATTGCGCTCGGGCGCCGCCAAGGCAGTGGCGATGCGCTGCCAGGTGTCCTCGATCGTCTTGTCGACGGCGCCCTCCGGCCCTTTGAGCCGGTATTTCATGTCCCAGATCTGCTGCGAGATCGAGGCGACGCTGGCCATCACGGAATTCCTTGCGCTCGAGGCGCGATTGGGGTGAGCCAAATGTTTGAAAGACAAATAACTTCGGCATTTTTCCCGCCGAATCAAGGGGCTTATTTTATCCCCGCGTTCCTCCTTTGTTCAACAATAATATCAACCGGAGACCAGCCGTAACCGGCTCAGATCACGGCGCTCTTTGGGCTATCCCCGCTTTTCACCGTGGGGTCGGTTTTCCGCGAGCTTGGCCCGCGCCTCGGCGACAAGCCGCGCCGTCGCCGCCTCGATCCGCGACTCGAGCTCCGCCAGGACGGCGCGCCGCTCGAGCCCTGGCGGGATGGACGGCAAGATCTCGACGACGATCCGGCCCGGGCGCTTTAGAAAATGCCGCCGGCCCCAATAGATCCCGGAATTGACCGCCACCGGCACGAGCGGAATATCGAGCTGGCGATAGAGCGCGACGATGCCGGGCTGATAGTTGGGAGCGGCGCCCACCGCGCTGCGCGTTCCTTCGGGAAAGATCACGATCGGACGGCGCTGCGCGATCGCCTTCTCGCTCGCCGCGACCATGCGCTTCAGCGCGCTGGCGCCGCCGGAGCGGTCCACCGGAATCATGCCGGACTTGCGCGCGTACCAGCCGTAAAACGGAATCCAGCCGAGCTCGCGCTTCATCACCATCGCCGGGTGGCGAAAGATCACCGGCACGGCGAAGGTCTCCCAGGCCGATTGGTGCTTCATCGCGATGAGGACGGGACCCGGCGGCATCAGTTCGGTGCCGCGGAGTTCATGATCGAGCCCAACGCAAAGCCGCAGCAGCCACAGCGTGCCCGCCGACCAGACCGTGCCGAAGCGCATCATCGATAAAGCCGGCGCGAGCAGCAGCGGCAGGCCGGCGACGGCGAAGAGCGCGGTCCAGAGGTAGAACGCGATTTGAAAAATCGTCGCGCGCAGCCAGATCACTCGGCGAGCCCTTGCGGGATGAGGGCTGATGGCACCAGCGGGCGCATCAGGGTCACGAGGTATTTATTGTATTCGACGACGACGAGATTGATGGCGGCGGGCGAGCGCCACCAGTCGCGCGCCTCGAGGATCTCCGGAAACACCGGATTGGGCACGATCTCGACATCCGGCATGGCGCGCGCGAATTCGACGAGGCTGCGCGCCATGTGATAATTGGCGGTGACGAGACGCAGGGAATGGAAGTCATGGGCCTTCATCCACGCCGCCGTCTCGCGCGCATTACCGACCGTGTTGTCGGCGCTGTGTCCCAATTCGATACAGCATGTTGCATTGTCGAGGTCGAGCGGCTGATGCGCCGCGCGCAGCAGCTCGAGGATCTCGACGCCGGGATGGACCCCCGAGACGAAGAGCTTCTTGGCCTTGCCCGCGAATAAAAGCCTCAGCCCGCTCTCGAGGCGCAGCCGGCCGCCGGTCAGTACGACGATGGCGTCGGTTGGCTCGTCGGGATCCGCGATCTCGTTCGGCATCGACGCCGCGAATCGCCACAAGCCGACCAGCCAAAAAAGGATGAGCGCCAACAGCAAGGAGGCACCGAGTTCCACGAGCCGTCGCGTAAGACGGCTGCTCATGGCATTCGGGCGAGGGCGCGCATGACGGTCAGTCGCGCCGTCACCAATGCCGCCACCCCGGCCGCGACCGGGAGCAGGATCAGCACCGCCCATTGCCAAAGCATGAGGCTGAGATCCGGAAGAAGCTTTGCTTCCTCGCCGAAGACATTCGTTGCCGCCGTGGCCTGGCCAAGGCCCCAAAGTGTCAGGCCCGCCAGCGCGAGCCCGCCGAGGCCGCCGCTGAAGCCAAGCCGCATCGCCTCGCGCTCGAATTGGCGCGCGATATAAAGGTCGCGGGCGCCCATCAGATGCAGCAATTCGATCACGTCGTGATGGACGGCAAGCCCGGCCCGGGTCGTGAAGATCACGGTCAGCACGGCCGCGCCGCCCACCATCGCGACGATCGCCAGCCCCGCCGCCTCGACCGAGAGGGCGAGGCCATAAAGCCGGTCGAGCCAGCGGCGATGATCATCGAGCACGGCGCCGGGCACGGCGGCGGTGAGCCTTGCGCGCAGCGCCGCGGCATCGAAACCGGCGCCGCTCGCAACACGCAGATCGATCAATCGCGGCAGTTGCAGTTCATCGGGCGTGACGGAATTGCCGAGCCAAGGCTCGAGCAGCTTGGCTTCGGCGGCGCGGTCGAGTGCCGTGGCGCTCGTCACGCCCGGCGTCGCGCGCAATACCGCCAAGGCCTTGCCGAGCGAAGCGTCGTTGGCGCCCGATGCGGGCGGGAGCTCGACCGTCATGGTTCCGGCGAGGCCATGCTCCCACCCCTGAAGCACCCCGTGCAACGCCAGCATTCCGGCCAGCGCCAGCGCGGCGAGGTAGACCATGGGCGCGATCAGCCACGGCAGCAGGCGCACCGTACCGTCGCGACGCAGCGGGATGTCGTTGCCGGTTCGCCCGATCATCCGGTCCCGCCCGCCATGCGCCCCCCCGGCCGCCGTCACGAGCTCGCCATTGGCGAGATGAAGGCGACGGTGGCGGCGCTGCGTCGCCAGCATCTCATTATGCGTCGCGAGGACGAGCGTCGTGCCGAAGCGGTTGAGCTCCTCGAAGAGGCGCAGCAGCCGGACTGCCATCACGTCGTCGACATTGCCGGTCGGCTCGTCGGCGAGGAGAAGCTGCGGCCGCGCGATCACGGCGCGCGCGATCGCGACGCGCTGCTGCTGCCCGCCCGAGAGCGTGACCGGCCGGGCGTTGAGCTTGTCGGCGAGTCCCACCCATTCCAAAAGCTCGGTCACGTTCTTCTTCACCCGCGCCTCGGCGACGCCCGCGACGCGCAGCGGCAGCGCGACATTATCGAATGCCGAGAGATGGCCCAGCAGCCGGAAGTCCTGGAACACGACGCCGATCTTGCGGCGCAACTCGGCGAGGTTCTTGCGCTTGACGCGCGATATGTCCTCGCCGAACAGCGTGATCAGCCCGCGCGTCGGCCGGTCCGCCAGATACATGAGACGCAGCAGCGTGGTCTTGCCGGCTCCGCTCGGTCCGGTAAGGAAATGGAACGAGCCCGCCGGCAGATCGAGGCTGATGTCGCGCAGCACCTCGGGGCCGGTGCCGTAGCGCATGCCGACATTCTCGAACCGTACCACCTCTCGGCTTTCTCCCCTCGATGCGGAAGCGACGACGACCACAGGCTGCCGCCCGAGCGCATCATGCGCCCGTGAAGATGGCATGTGCTCGCCCCATGGTAAAGCAGCCGTAACGCGGAGCGGGAGCAAGTCGTCGCCCTTCCTTGCCTCTGCCCCGCGCCTCGCCCTATAAGAAGTCCCGAGGGGAACGCCGAAGGCTCGCCCGGGCGATGATCGTCACTTGTAGTAGCTGCTCCAAACGATATCTTGTCGATTCGCGCGCGCTCGGTGCGGCTGGCCGCACGGTGCGGTGCGCGTCATGCGGTCACACCTGGTTTCAAACCCCGCCGCAAGATGCGCCGCAACCGATAACCCTCGCCGCGCCAGAAGCCGAACCCGGCTTCGCGCTCGACGGCGAGCGGCGCGAAGGCCGGGTCCAGCTTCCCGCCGTGCCGCCCGCCCGCGGCCGCGGTTACCTTATCGCCTGGGGCGTCGCCGCGCTGGTGATCGTCGGTCTCGCCTGGGGGCTGATCGCGGCGCGCGCCAGCGTGATGGTGCTCTGGCCGCCGGCGGCGAAGCTTTACGCAATGATCGGTTACGGCCCGACCGTCGCCGGCACCGGACTCGAGCTGCGCAAGGTGACGCCCTCGCGCGGCACCGAAAACGGCGTGCCGACCCTCGCCATCGACGGCGAGGTGGTCAATATCTCGACGGTGGTGCGCGACGTGCCGAAGCTGAAAGTCGCGCTGCGCGACGGAAACGACCACGAGCTCCAGGCTTGGACCGTGTCGGTCAACGAGCCGCGGCTGTTGCCCGGCGCTTCCGTCCCCTTCCACACGACGATCACGCAACCATCGGAGGCGGCGACGGGCGTCGTCGTCAGCTTCGCCGGATCGGGCGGCGGTTGAGAATGGCGAAAATTCTTATCGCCGAAGACGAAGCCGCGGTCAGCGCCTTCGTGGTTCGCGCCCTCAGCCATAAGGGGCACGAGATCAAGGCGGTGACGGACGGACTCGCCGCGGGCGCGGCGCTGGCAGAGGAGAGTTTCGATCTGCTCCTCACCGATCTCGTCATGCCGAAGCTCGATGGCATCGCGCTTGCCTTGAAGGCGAGCAAGGATTACCCGGCGATGAAGATCCTGCTCATGACCGGCTATTCCGCCGAGCGCCAGCGCGCGCATAACCTCGCGGCCCTCGTTCACCGCGTCATCACCAAGCCCTTCACCCTCGACGAGATTTGCGCTGCCGTCGACGAGGAGCTCGCGAAGAAGTAGATTCGCGTTTGCTCGTTCGTCATCCCCGCGTAAGCCGGAATCGACGACAGGTGACGTGCCTTTGCTTTGGACCCCCGCTTTCGCGGGGGTGGCGAATTCTCTACTGAAAGGCTGGTCCTAAAACTCTTTCAGGAGGCGGTCGATATAGTCGCGCTCGAGCTCGGGGCGTGAGCGCTCGCCGGCGCGGCGGCGCAACTCGTCCAATATCTGCTTCGCCTTCTCGAGCGCGTAATCATTCGCGGACTTGCCCATGCGCAACTGTCCGCCGTCATCGTAGCCGCCATTGCCCTGCTCGGTGTCGAGCATGCGGCCGAACGGATCGCGTTGCGCCTGGCGCAGGCCGGGCTCGTCGTTCGGCTCGCCGCTCGGCCCGTCGCCGTAGTTGTTGCCCATCATCTGATTGGCCATAGAGCGCGCCGCTTCTTGCAGCGCGTCGAGCGCATCGCTTTGCGGACCCACCGCCTGGCCGGGCTGATTGCGCTGCAAGGCCGCGACGGCGCCGCGCAGGGCGCGCTCGGCGCGGCTCATCGCCTGCGGACTCTGCCCGCCCTGCTGCTGCAGCTGCTGCATCATCTGATTGAGCATTTGCCGCAGCGCCTCCTGCTGCTGCGCGTCGCCCTGCATGCTCTGGCCCTGGCGCGACTGATTGAAGGAGTGGTCGAGCAGTTGCTGCTGCTGGCGCATCATCTGCTGCATCTGGCTCATCATCTGATTCTGGCCGTTCTGGCCCGGCATCGGCCGCGCCATGCGCAAATTCTCGAGCATCTGCTGCAGCTGCGACAGCATCTGCCGCGCCTGATCCTTGGCGCCGGTGCGCGCCATGTCGCGCGCCCGATCGAGCATGCGCTGCAGATCGCGCATCGACAGCATCTGCGACGGGTCGACCGGCTGCATCTGCGACGGATCCATGCGCTCCATCTGCTGCGCCAGGTTCTGGAGGTAGCGATTCATCGCTTCCTGCACCTGGCGCATCAGCTGCTCGATCTCCTGATCGGGCGCGTTGCGCGCGAGCGCGTCCTGCAGCGCCTGCATCGCGTTGCGCAGATCCTCCTGGCTCGCCGGCGCGCGGCCGTCCTCGATCCTGAGCGCCGTCTGCCACAGCAGGGCCTGAACCGGCGCGATCGCCGAGCCGTCGCGGTCGAGCGCGAGGCGCGCCTGCGCGGTGCGCAGGGCGAGGAAGACGACGATATCGTTGTTGAAGCGGTCGGGTCGCGTCGAAAGGTCCGAGAGCGTCTCGGCGACGACGTCCTTGTCGCTCGGCCTCAAGGTTAGCTGCTTGCGCTGCTCGATGATCGCCTTGGCGATCGGATTGTGGAATTGGCGCTCGGGCAGGACCGTGCGCACGATCTCGCTGCGGCCGATCTGATTGAGGGCGTCCTTTGCCTGAAGCTCGATTTCGACCGGCATTCCGGCCCAGAGATGCGCGGTGAGGTCGTGATAGCTGGTGCTCTGCGCGTCGGTCAGATGCTGGCCCGGCAGCGGCAGGTCGAGGGTCAGCTTCTCGCCGCGCAGATCGTCGACGCGGCGGATGATCGCCTGGACCCCTTCGACGCCGTAATCGTCGCTTGCCTTATAGTCGAGCCGCAGCGCCATGCGGCTCGAGCGCGACGGCGGCTTTGCGAAGGTGATGAAGGGCGCGTGATCGGGCACGATGCGCAGCGGCCAGGTGCCGAGGCTGCGCCCGTCCTGCTCGACGGTAAGGCGCTTGCCCGCCGTCAGCGTCGCGGCGCCCTTGAAATTATGCTCGTCGATGCGCTCGAAGTCGCTCGCATGCTCGTCGACCTTGAGCCGCGGCGCGTTGCGGCCGCCATGAACTTGCGCCAGCACCGCACTGCCGGCCGGCACGGTCACGGGATCGGCCGTTGCGCCCGTGGCGAGGAATTGCGGCGGCAGGCCGGTGTATTCGGGCGGCGTCACCCAGATGTCGAGGCTGATCGCCGCGGCCGCGCCGGGCGCGCTCAAGCCGGGGCTCAAGGCACGCACCAGGCGGCTCGACCAGTCGGGTCCGGCATCGATCGCACCGAGCAGCAGCACGAGGCCCAAGGCGACGCGCAACGCATAAGGATCACGGCGGACAAGCCCGGCCGCGGGCATGCCGATCCTGAGGTGCCGCGCCGCTTCCGCCATGCGCGTCTGATGCGCCTGCCATAAGGCGGCGGTGGCAGGATCCGAGGCGCCGCCCACGAGCTTGTCTTGGAGCGCCGTCAACGGGCGGTGACGCAAGCCGCTAGCGGTCTCGATGCGCCGCCGCGCGGCGTCGCGATTGGGAAAACGGAAGCGGCGCGCCGCGTCGAGCAAGGCGATCGTCACGAGCGTGACGGTCAGCGCGAGCAGCGCCCAATGAAGCCCGCTCGGCAGCCGCGACGGCAGGTCGAACAGCGCGAGCGCCAGAAATACGCCGAGTACCGCAGCGGTCGGCCACAGTGCCGGCCACAGCCGCTCCCACAGCACCGCGCCCGCGGCAAGGCCGAGGCGCCGCTTCAGAGGCGTGGAGGGGGGAGCGGGAGGGGCGGCGTTAACCATGGAGCGCCTCTTACCGATCAACTCTCGGTGAGCCAGGACGGCATCCGCTCCTGCGCAAGGACCGCGTCATAGCTCGGCCGGGGTCGGATCACGGCGAATTCTGCGCCGCGGACGAGTACTTCCGGCGCCGGCAGACGCGTATTGTAGCCCGAACTCATGGAAGCGCCATAGGCGCCGGCCGACATGAGCGCGACCCCATCGCCCGGCTCGACGGGCGGCAAGGGCCGCTGAATCGCGAAGCTGTCGCCGGTCTCGCAGATCGGACCGACGATATCGGCGGCTTTCCGCGCGACCCGGCTGCGCGTCTGCTTCAGGGGCAGGATTTCGTGCCACGCATCATATAAAGCTGGGCGCATCAAATCGTTCATCCCGCCATCCAGGATGACGAAGCGGCGCGTGACGCCCTTCTTGACGTAAATCACTTTCGTGACGAGCGCGCCGGCATTGCCGACGAGCCAGCGGCCGGGCTCGAAAGCGAGCGTCGCGCCGAGATTGCCCGTGATGCGCTTGACCGCTTCGGCATAAGCCTCGATCGCGGGCGGGGTCTCGTCGCGGTAGCGAATGCCGAGGCCGCCGCCAAGATCGAGCCGCTCGAGCTTCACCCCCTCATCGCGCAGCGTGCGATAGAGATCGGCGATGCGCCGGAAGGCGAGTTCGAACGGCCGCAGCTTCGTCAGCTGCGAGCCGATATGGACGGCGATGCCGACGGGCTCGACGGCGGGCAGCGCCATCGCGCGGCGATAGGCCGCGGGCACATGGGCGAGATCGATGCCGAATTTATTTTCCTTTTTGCCGGTCGTGATCTTTGCGTGGGTGCGCGCATCGACATCGGGATTGACGCGAATGGCGATCTTGGCGGTGCGGCCCATGCGTGTCGCGACGGCGCTCAGCATCTCGAGTTCGGGGAGCGATTCGACGTTGATCTGGTGCGCGTCATGCGCCAGCGCAAATTCGAGCTCGCTCACGGTCTTGCCGACGCCCGAGAAAATGATGCGCGGCCCGGCAATGCCGGCCGCGAGCGCGCGGCGAAACTCGCCCTCGGAGACGACATCGGCGCCGGCACCGAGCCGGCCAAGCGTCGCGACGACGGCGAGATTGGGGTTGGCCTTGACCGAGTAGCAGATTTGCGTCGGCGTGCCCAAGAACGCGCCGGCGAAATGGCGGAAGCGGCGCTCCAGCTGCGCGCTCGAATAGGCGTAGAACGGCGTGCCGACCTCCGCCGCGATGCGTGCCAAAGGCACGTCCTCGACGGCGAGCTCGCCGCCGCGATAGCCGAACTCCGGCTCCCAGGGCTTCTCTGCGGTCACGCCGATGTCACTCTTTCGGATAGGGCTGCGGAAAGGTATTCGGCTTGTCGGGCGGCGGCGAAGGCGGCGCCTTCTTGCCGCAGGCGGCGAGCGC